>JBBPIG010000032.1 GCA_038040445.1 Acidobacteriota bacterium
TCTTCTCCTTTTGCCTGAGCGCAGAATCGAACGCGCCGGAGTTAGCCAGCATAGTCAAGGCTGCGGCCAGGCTCAGCACGAAGGCAACAGCAATGACGACTTGGGGCTTGCGCCGGGTCAGCAAACCTGAGCGCTTTTGCTGGCTGGTTGTTTTTCCTGACATCTCACTCCTTTTACATGAATGGTTCTCGTTTAAACAAACTTAAGCGATTCATAGCTTCCCGTCGGTTGACCAAGACACTTGTAGGCTCTAGCGAGAACTTAAAAAACACTCTGATTTATGAAGATGCCCCAACCTCATTCGTTCGCTATTAATCAGGACGCGAATCGCGATCCGAATAATCCGACTGTCAAAGAAATAATTCTCAGGCGTGACCGCAGCATCCGTCGGCTACTGAACCCCTGACTACCAACTCACGAGATCTGCTTGTCGACAGCACAAACTAATGCGTTTGGGTTAACGGGCTTGAGCAGAACTTCGTCGGCGCCCGCCGCTCGGGCCTGGTCGGTCACCTCGCCGTCGCCGGTCACCATCACTACGGCAGTTCTCATGCGGTGCTCAAGTGCTCTGATGAACCTGACAAGCTTCACCCCGTCAGTTCCCGGCACGCGGTAGCTGAGCAGGACAACGTCGTATGGTTCGCTTCCGGCCAATCGCCCCATCGCGCAGTCTCGATCACCGCAGGTGGCGACTCTCCAGCCGCGTCTCTCAAAGATCTCCGCAAACAATTTGGCAATGGTCACGGACCCGTCTATGATCAGCATTGATTTCATGGCGGAAGAGCCTATGAGGAAAAAAGGAGAGGGAACGCAACGAGATTAGGACTTCCTGGGCAGTCGGTCCTCGCCACGAAGCGTACCCTCTCTAGCCGCTAAAGGAGAAACGACAACCTTTGTGACGGGCGCTCGCCCCAACGAGCGCCCGTCACAAGTTTTTGTATTTTGCGACGACTCGTCGGCCTGCTTTGCACAGAGGACGGCAGCAACGATTCTCAAAGTTCGGATAATCAATCGGCGCCTTTCCGGCATAAACATCTGATAGCGCTCTAGTGATACTCGTGATCATTTGCTCCCGGATGACTCCCTCACGAGCAGTGACGAATGCCTCATTCGCTAAGGGAAGATATAACACGCGCCGCACGAGATCAATTCGGGATGTCGCATTTGTCGCGATTTCTCGTTTAAGAATGTTGTCTCGAATCCGAGAAGCGGGCGGCAAGGACAACGTACGTCTCGGCGACGGGCCGCATTTTATAACAACCGTTTCTGATTTGCACCAAGAAAAGGTGAAATCAGCTACACGGTTTTTCTTACTCGAAACGGACTTCGGAATATTTCATGGCCCGAGGCAACTCACGTTCAGGTGATTCTCACAGCAACACAACTGGTACGCACTACCAAACGCCGAGACCCGTTTCAAACATCCCGCACCCGAGTTAGCGCGGGAACCGTTCACGTGGCAGGATGGTCATTGAAGACCCTGTAAAAGGAATCGCCGTTGAACGCTCCTTAGCGGTCAACGGCGATCGAGAATCCGCAGATAATTAGATTTAGTTCAACGCAACCAATCGGAGATCACCCTGTTCGTCTGATCAATGCCCCCCCGCGAGCTTTCCGATCAGTGTGAACAGCGGCAAGTACATAGCTATCACGATCGTGCCAATTGTCACCCCGAGAAAGAGGATCATTGCCGGCTCCATGAGGCTAAGCAAGTTGGCAACTGCCGCATCTACTTCTTGCTCGTAGAAATCAGCTATTTTTGACAGCATCGCGTCAAGAGCGCCAGTCTGCTCGCCGACCCCGATCATCTGCGAGACCATTATAGGGAACACTCCACTGGCTTTGAGCGGTTCTACAAAGGTTTGCCCCTGCTCTATGCCGGAACGAACCTTGCGGATAGCTTCCGAAACGATCACGTTTCCTGCCGTGCGCGCTGTTATTTCCAACGACTCAAGGATCGGCACGCCGGAGCTTAGCAGAGTCGAGAGCGTCCTGCTGAATCGCGCGACAGCGATCTTTCGCATAATGGGTCCTAAGATCGGCAGCTTCAGAATCAGGCTGTCTATGAAGTGCTGTCCCTTTTCAGTCTTGTACCAGGTCTTCGCCGCGAATACGATTATGCCGATGACGAGTGCGATCAGCCACCAGTAACTGGCCATGAACTGCGAGATCGACACTATGAACTCGGTCAACCACGGCAGGCGCTCGCCCGGACCCAACAACCCTTCGAAGATGTTCTTGAAGGCAGGTATGACGACAATCATTATTATCGATATCACAATGATCGAAATGACAATCACCGCTATCGGATAAATCAGCGCACTCTTGACGTCGCTCTTCAGCTTGACCATCTTCTCTAGGTAGGTCGAAAGCCGTTGCAGAATCACGTCGAGAATACCGCCCGCTTCGCCCGCAGCAACCATATTTGTGTACAGAGACTCGAAGACGCGCGGGTGTTTTGCCATCGCATCCGCCAAGGTCATGCCAGCTTCGACATCCGCGCGTGTTTGAAAAATCACCTTCTGAAAGAATTTGTTGTCCTGTTGCTGCCCGAGTATCTCTAGGCATTGGACCAGTGGCAGACCGGCGTCGAGCATCACAGAAAACTGTCTCGTAAAGAGAGCCAAGTCCTTGTGCTTCACCCGCTCCCGGCCCAGCTTTGGCAAACTGATCTCGCGTCCCTTCTCTCTCGCGTTGGTCAGAATAACCTGCTCGCGCCGAAGCATCGCTTCAAGCGCACCACGGTCGGCTGCTACTCGCTCACCGACAACAATCTCGTTCACTCGATTGCGGCCCTTAAAAACATAAGTCGGCATCTCTGTCTCCCACCTTTCGGTTTTCAGCGTTGAGGCTAGGGGCGAGCCTCCGCACGATTGTATCCGATTAAGCGCTCGCTAATTCATCTCCCGACTCTCCCGAGTGGGGCCTGAGGCTTCGTCCCCTGCGAGGGATAACCCGGCACGCGAGGCTGCGTTTGAAGCGCGGCAGCTCCGCGATTGATCAGATCTTGAAGCTCGTCTGCATTCGACGAACGCGCCATCGCCATTTCCAGAGTGATTTGCTTCTTGAAGTAGAGGCTCGCCAACGATTGATTGAACGTCTGCATCCCGAACTTGTCCTGCCCGGTTTGCATCATTGAGTAGACCTGATGAATCTTGTCCTCGCGAATCAAGTTCCGGATGGCCGAATTCGGCACCAGTACTTCCATCGCCAGCGCGCGTCCCTGCCCATTTGCTTTCGGAAGCAGTGCCTGTGTGACGATCCCTTCGAGCACCATCGAGAGCTGAGTGCGAATCTGCGCTTGCTGGCCAGCGGGGAAAATGTCGATGATGCGATTGATCGAAGACGCCGCCGAGTTGGTGTGAAGCGTGGCGAAGGTTAAGTGACCGGTCTCCGCGATTCTGAGAGCCGTCTCTGTCGTTTCGAGGTCGCGCATCTCACCGATCAGGACGACGTCCGGATCCTGGCGCAGCGCTGAGCGTAGCGCGTTCGCAAATGTGTGGGTGTCGGCGTGCACCTCGCGCTGATTGACGATACAGCCCTTGTGGCCGTGCAGATACTCAATTGGGTCCTCCACCGTGATAATGTGCTCGTGGCGATCGCGGTTGACCTTGTCGATCATGGCTGCAAGCGTCGTCGACTTCCCCGAACCAGTCGGGCCTGTAACCAGGATGAGTCCGCGCGGTTTTTCGCATAGCTTTTCGATTACCGAGGGAAGTCCAAGTTCTTCGAACGCTCGAATCTCATAGGGAATCGATCGAAAGACCGCCCCTACCGCGCCACGCTGGTTGAATATGTTGGCGCGAAACCTCGAGAGTCCCTTTATCCCGAAAGAGAAGTCCAGCTCGAGCGTCTCCTCAAATCGGTGCTTTTGTGCATCGGTCAGTACCGAATACGCAAGCTGCTTAGTCTCGGCCGGCGTCAGTTCCGCGTACTCCAGCGGCCTGAGTACACCATGCACACGCACCATCGGAGCAGAGTTCGTCGTTATGTGCAGATCCGACCCCCCATGCTCGATCATTTTTCGTAGCAACTCGCTCAACGCAATCTCCGGCATAACTCCTCCAAATCCTATTTCACAGTCTCTCTCACAACCTCTTCGAGGCTAGTCATTCCCTGCCTTATCTTCTCCAGTCCACTCTGCCTCAGCGTAAGCATTCCGTCTTCTATTGCCTTTCGGCGCAGCTCAAGGCCCGACGCGCCGACCAGAATCAACTCGCGAAGCTCCTCGGTTATCTCCATGACCTCATACAGACCTACCCGGCCTTTGTACCCCGTACCGTTGCAATTGCTGCAGCCGGCTCCCTTGAAAGTCTTTATCTCCTTCAACTCGCTAGCGGGAAACCCGACGTCGATCAGAGCCTCATCCAAGCTCTTCACCTCCGTCTTGCACTCTTTGCAGATGCGGCGTACCAGTCGCTGGGCCTGGATGAGGTTCACTGAAGTGGCCACAAGGAACGGCTCGATACCCATATTCATCAAGCGGCTAATCGTCGACGGCGCGTCGTTCGTGTGCAGGGTCGACAGCACAAGGTGGCCGGTCAGCGCAGCCTTAACCGCGATCTCCGCGGTCTCAAAGTCGCGGATCTCTCCAACCAGGATAATGTTCGGGTCCTGTCTCAGAAACGACCGCAGCGCGGCGGCAAAGTTCAGCCCGATCGACTCTTTCATCTGTACCTGATTAATGCCCGGCAAATTGAACTCAACCGGATCTTCGGCAGTTATTATGTTCGTCTCCGGCGTGTTCAAGCTCTGAAGCGCCGAGTAAAGAGTCGACGTTTTTCCGGATCCCGTTGGCCCGGTCACCAGCACCATCCCATAAGGCTTGGAGATGTTCCTTTTGAATTTCTCGAGACTCTCGGGCTCAAACCCGAGCTGAGTCATGTCGAGCCGCAGGTTCTCCTTGTCGAGCAGCCGCAGAACCATTTTCTCACCGAAGATCGTCGGCAGTGTCGACACCCGGAAATCGAGCTCACGCGAGCGGTTCTCGAGCCGCACTCGAATCTTGATTCGCCCGTCTTGGGGCAGTCTCTTCTCGGCAATATCAAGCCTGGCCATGATCTTCAGTCTCGATGTCAGCGCGTCACGCATTTTCATCGGCGGTGACATTATGTTGTAGAGCACACCGTCCATCCGGAACCGCACTCGAAACTCTTTTTCGTAAGGCTCAAGGTGAATATCCGAGGCTCCCCTACGCAGAGCGTCGACCAGGATGACGTTGACCAGCTTTACCACTGGCGCGTCTTCGGACATCCTCTCGAGGTTCTCCAGGTCTATCTCTTCTTCGACGTTCTCGAGCTCGAGCTGATCTATGTCATCGCCGAAGTCAGGGATGCCCGTGGTCTCCGCCACAAGGTCTTCCATGACCTTGGCGAGTTCCATCTCGCGCGAGCTCCCGTAATATTTCCTGACCGCGGCGTTCAGGGCCGTCTCACTCACCACGACGGGTTCCACCGACAGGCCCGTCATGAACTTTATGTCGTCGACGGCAAACACATTGGTCGGATCGACCATTGCCAGCGTGAGCGTCGCACCCACGCGAGAGAGAGGCAACACTGAATATCGTTCGGCCGTCTCTTGAGGGACCAGTGCTACGGCTGCCGGATCCACTTCGAAGAGGTCGAGATTGACTGAGGGGACTCCGTACTGCCGGCTGAGAACGGCCGTCACTTCCTCATCAGAAAGCATGCAGAGCCTCACGAGCGTGGACGCTAAGCGCCCTCCGTTGACTCTCTGGTAGTCAAGTGCTTCCTTGAGCTGCTGAGGAGTTATGAGATTGTCTTTAAGAAGCGATTCGCCCAGTTTCGCCGACATAGTCAACACGCACTTCTGCTCCCCTCTTGGCTGAGCCATTTTTTACGAAAGGACCGCGGTCGAGCTAACGGCCTGCAAAGCAATGAAACCGCTGGCCAAACCGCGAGCTAGCGCACTACGCGCGGATCGGGGGTGAACAGGAGCGTCGACTGAGAGAAGTCAAAGCGGGAGGCGTCTAATAAACCAACTCTTCGAAAAAGGGGCACCGCGCAACGCGATTCGACGATCCAAGAGTTGCGGAATGTATAACCTCAAGAACGATTACCTTTTAACATCGGCGGAAAATGAAGTCAATAATAATCCCCGGTTACTCATCTCCTTGACCCATCAGAGGGCCGTCGGCGACTCGTGACTCTCGTCGACCACGGCCAGAGGCGTACCCAAACCCTATCGAGAATCGCCCCAACCCAGTCGCCCCGATTGATCGGAGTTCAGTGCTTTCGTTACAACCAGTGCGCGATCCGAACAAGCAAATAGGCGAGGGCGGCAATTAGAGCGGACATCGGAATCGTCAGAGTCCAGGCCCAAACTACCCTGCGAGCTATGCCCCACCTCACCGCTGATAGCCTGCGTGTAGCTCCGACGCCAATGATGCCTCCGGTTATCGTGTGCGTAGTACTGACCGGAATGCCCCCGTAGGTAGACATGAAGAGAGCCGCAGCGCCGGCCGTTTCCGCAGCAAAGCCGCCTACAGGCTTTAGCTTTGTTATGCGCGAACCCATTGTATGCACGATTCGCCAGCCGCCCGTTAGAGTGCCAAGCCCTATCGCCGCATGACACGAGAGCACGACCCACAACGGAATCTCATGCGATGCGTTCACGTTGACGCTGGAGGCGACCAACGCAGCGGCGATTATTCCCATTGTCTTCTGCGCATCATTTCCGCCATGTCCCAGGCTGAACATCGCAGCAGACACGATCTGCAACTTGCGGAACAGTCTGTCAACGCGGTCGGGCGTGCGGCGGCGAAAGATCCAGAATATCGCAAGCATCAGTGAAAATCCCAGCAACAGTCCGACCAGCGGCGAGATGACAATGAAAGAGACTGTCTTGATCCACCCTGAAGCGACGAACAACCCGGAGATTCCGCCGTGCGCCACCAGCGCAGCACCCGCGTAGCCTCCTACAAGAGCGTGCGATGAGCTGGACGGCAGGCCGTAATACCACGTGATAAGGTTCCAGACGATAGCCCCCGTGACTCCGCACAACAGAACCCACAGACGCCATTCTTCGTCGATGGCTCTGATATTGATCATGTCACCCGCGACGGTCTTGGCGACTCGAGTGCCAAATACAGCAAAGGCGATGAAATTGAAGAATGCGGCCCAAACAACCGCCACGCCTGGCGAGAGCACTCGCGTCGACACAACTGTAGCGATCGAATTCGCCGCGTCATGAAAGCCGTTGATGTAATCGAAAACAAGGGCAATCGCGATGAAGAACACGACAAACGCCATTAGCGTCGTCATTCAGGTTGACCTCCGCTACAAGAACCGCGGACTGTGAAATGCGGGTTGTTGATTGTGGAACTCGTCTTCTGCGGTCTGACTCGGCCCGCTAGCAGTTTACTTGTTCTTGACCACCACGGCCTCAAGCGCTTCCGCAACATCCTTGCAGCGGTCAATCGAGTTCTCCAATTCCTCGTAGATCGACATCCACTTGATTACTTCTATCGGGTCCTTTTCTTCCTTGAACAGCCGCCGAATCGCGTCGCTGTACAGAGCATCGGCGCGTTTCTCCAGTTGGTTTATGACGGCCAGGTGTTCGCCCAATCCCTTGTGGCGCTCGAGCAGGGCAAACGCGCCTTCGATCTCTACCGTAGCCCTGCCAAGAAGGCTGGCGATCTCCGCGCTGTCGGGCCGCGGCATCGTCACGCTGTAGATGTCGAGCCGGCGCGCCAGGTCGTTTATCATGTCGATGACATCGTCCAACTCTGTCACCAACAGGTAGATGTCTTCGCGGTCAATCGGGGTGATGAAACTTGAATTGAGCTTTTGAATGATCTTTGCCCCCAGCTCATCGCAGGACACCTCGATCCCTTTGATCTGTTCGGCGTATTGCGCATGATTCTGATAGTCCTCGAAGATTCTTACGAAGAGCTCGCCGCCGTGTTTAACCTGAGCGGCAAGCTGATTGAGCATACCAAAGTACTTTTCGTCCCTGGGAACTAGACGCACGCATCACCTCTCTAACGCGATTGTGACTCCAACCCGGTTTCCTGAGTTTTTGATTCTAGGTGCGGCCGCCCCACGCGTCAACTCGACTGACTCCGGGCCCGGCCGAAAAACCAATCTTCACGACGATTTTTCTTGACGGCCTACGACAGTCGTAGTAGAGTCAGCCTCATCTGTAGTAGATGATTGATTCAGAGGGTTGACCGTGAATCGAAAGAAGTCGATAAGACTGACCAGGTTCGAGCTCGAAATCATGCATGCGCTGTGGGAGATCGGCAGCGGCTCCGTGCGCGAAATCCAAGAGCGGCTGCCTGAGAAACGACAGCCGGCCTATACCACCGTTCAAACGATAGTGCGAAGGCTCGAGGAAAAGGGCGCTGTTCGGCGTCTAAAGAAAATCGGCAATGCTCTGATATTCGAGCCGGTCGTCACCCGGCAGTCAGCTCATCATAGACTGATAAACGAGCTGCTTGAATCATTCGGCGGGTCCGCTCGCCCCTTGATCGCTCACCTCGCAGAAACTGGAAAGTTGAGTCTGGCCGATCTGAAAGAGCTTGAGGGCATGATAGCTCGCCGGTCAGACGATCCACCCCACAAGGGTGGAGCAAAATAAGAACTATTCCGCGCGTCCGTCGCGGAAAATCGAGAGCGCTGTAAGAGAGGCACAACGACCATGACCGTTCATCAGTGGCTGGCTGATTGGTCAAGCTGGGGTTGGCCCTTGCTCGCAAACCACCTCTGGCAGGCAACGCTCCTTTCGATTGCCGTGTTCGCAGCGGCAGCCTTCCTGAAGAACGCGCCCGGTCGGGCGCGCTACCTTGTTTGGCTGATTGCTTCGGTCAAGTTTGCGCTACCTTCGGCTCTTTTTGTTTCAATGGCCAGCCGGTTCGGTGTTGATTTCTCCTCTATTTTGGCTTCAACCACTGAGACTGGCGAAGGCTTCACCGCTATTTATCAACTCGCTGCGCCTCTCATTCAGTTCGACAAATCCACCGGCGCGCACGCCTCGGTTGCTCCCGTTCACAATGAACTGTTCTGCGTGCTGACCGTGGTGTGGTTCACCGGCTGCATTCTCTTGCTGGCGTTGTGGTGGATGAGGCGCCGGCGATTCCGCGCCGCAATGCGCGTTAGAACAGTGACCCATTCTGCAAGAGAAAGACTGGCGCTCAGTCGCGTCAGATCCTGGCTGGGCATCCGGCGCGACGTGGGTCTGTCGGTGCTGCCGGGAACAATTGAGCCTGGAGTCTGGGGCATCTGGAAGCCGGTGGTATTGCTGCCGGCAAGCATGGCCGAGGAACTCAGCGATGCCGAGCTTGAGGCAGTAGTTATGCACGAGCTGATTCACGTCGCGCGATGGGATAACCTGACTGCGAACCTGCATAGACTTCTCTGTTGTGTGCTCTGGTTCCATCCGATCGTATGGATGTTGGATCGCTTGCTGCTTGCCGAACGCGAGCGGGCCTGCGATGAAGAAGTAATACGGCTAGGCGGAGCGGCAGACGTTTACGCCTCGAGCCTCGTAAAGGTCTTACGGTTTTGTCTGGGTTGGAGTGTAGCCGGAGCGTCTAACGTTACCGGCTCAAATCTAGGAAGGAGGGTTGAGCGAATCATGTCAGGAAACGTCAAGGTCAACCTCTTGGTATGGCACCGCGCGGCTGTTGGTTCAATCGCCGCGCTAGTAATAACCCTATCGATCGCGACCGGGCTTCTTACGCGCGAAGGAGTTGTAGCCCAGAGCCGGAAACCCCGCGGAGGAGTCATTGGTGGTGTCCCAGGTGGAGTTCCAGGTGGAGTTCCCGGCGGGGTCCCGGGTGGAATTCCCGGCGGCGTCCCGGGTGGAGTTAGTGAATTCACGCTCATCGACGAACAGGACAAGCTTATCAAAAGGCTCGAGCTAGCCCCGGAGACCGCGGTTGAGTTCAAGAACTCTGCCAAAGCCCCGCTGTTGATCACTGACGCGAGAGTGAGAGCCGTTCCGCGCATGCAAGATGCCCCCGGAGACGAGTACGCGGTACTTCCTCTAGTCACTGTGGCCAACAACACCGACCGGCGGATAAGCGGCTTCACTTTGGAGTTCAGGAACGGTCTCGAGCGTAGAGCATATTATGAACGCGCTCCGTCCGTTGTCGAGCGACGCGGCGTTCATACATCAGGTGGACAGAAGCGAATTATCTTTCTGACCGGCGGGCCTTCCGGCTGGACTGTGAGAGTAGCTGGAGTGGTGTTCGAAGATGGCGACGTTTGGGGAACTGTGCCTCCGCCTCCTCCGCCTCCTCCACCTCCGCTGTCGGCCGAAATATTGAAGCAGCTTGAGCAGGCTCCAGAGACGCGCCTCCACTCCGACAACAGCGATGGCGCTCCTCTCTCAATCACGAGCGCAACTGCAAAGGCAGCGAGGCTCGAAGCAGGGTCGATGCGGCGCGCCGGCGTCGATTCAGGGCCAATAGAGAGGTGGCTGCTGAGGGTAGATGTCCGACTGGCGAACAATACCAGCCGGCGCATTACCGGCATCGCGATGCGGTTCCTGAACAAGGAGTCCAACGCAAGCTACAGTGGGACGCTCATGGATAAGTTCAAGCTTGCCATCGAACCTTATGCCTCTTACGAACTCGGCGGATTCGGAAAGGTTGGAGAGGATTCGTCGTTCACGCACCTAGTCGTGTGGGGGAATCCCGCTCGATTGGAGGTCAAGGTCGTTGGAGTCAAGTTTGAGGACGGGGACATTTGGGGGACCTTTTTTACTCCGGCGCCGCCGCCGCCGCCTCCTCCGCCTCGAGAACCGGACGCATCTAGTGTGATTCGCAAGTCCGGCGGAGTGATGATGACTTCGGCTACTCACCGCGTAGAAGCTAATTATCCCCCTCTCGCAAAAGCAGCAAGGGTCAGCGGCGCGGTTGTTGTCGAAGTGACAGTTGACGAAGCCGGCGCGGTAACCTCCGCGAGAGCAATCTCAGGTCACCCGCTCCTGAAGGACGCTGCAGTTGACGCCGCGCGTCAGTGGCTGTTCTCGCCGACTACGCTCTCAGGAGTCACGGTGAGAGTCATCGGCACGCTGACCTTCAACTTCGAGCCATAGTCCTGAGATTCAAAGTCGACGTCAGTTCTTTGGGTTCGATCTGCTGAGGCGCGATCGCAGAAAGATCATCGCGTGACGCAACTTGCCACGCGATGATCTCCAACCTCAAAGCAGTATTCGTCTAGGCACGATCACAACATTGATCGGAGGAATCTTGATCTGCGGCATTTCGATCTTCATGGGCGAAAGATCGAGCTTCAGCGCGGGCAGCGCGAGCGGAGCCATCGTGATCCTCGGAACTTGAACATGCATGGGAGAAAGAGCGATCCTCGGGAGCGCGATCGCCACCGGAGCTATCGTCATCTTCGGCAGTTGAATTTTCATGGGCGCTATTGCCAGTCTAGGCGTCGCCGCCTCACCGAAGTCGTCAGGCTCTAGTAGCCACGAACCAGTGCTCTTCTCGACCTGAACAGTCAGAGTGCGCTCCTGCTTATCGCGAACAACCTTAAACTCAACCGGCCCTTCCGGCTTCTCGGTTAGTACCCGGCGAAGATCCATCGGGTTGTTAACCGCCTCGCCGCCGGCGGAAAGAATTACATCTCCCGCCTTGAGGCCCGCCTTGGCCGCCGGTGAATCGGCGAACACGAAGACCACCAAAGCTCCCGTTCTCTTTGACAGGCCGAAGTATTCGGCAAGCTGCGGGGTCATGCTTTGGAGCTGGACACCCAGGTGACCGCGTTCGCTCACGCGCGGCCTCACCACTTGCACGTCGGGTCTGACTCTTACCCTGGCGACCGGGGTTGGCCGTTCAACTCTCACCCTGTTTAGCAAAGATGTCCGCTCTCCCATCTTGACGTTGATCTCGATCTCACGCCCTTCACGCATCACACCCAACCGCACCTCGCGCCCCGCGGGCGTCTCGCGAATGTGACGCGACAATTCGCGCGCGCTTTCGATCGGCTCCGCGTCCCACTTGACGATCACATCGTTCTTTTGAAGCCCAGCCTGAGCGGCATTGCTACCGGTTGTGACGGACTCGATGAGCGCGCCCCGCTCCTCCCGCAGCTTCAAGCGCTGGACTGTTTCGCTATTCACCTCTCCCAGTTCAACGCCCAGAAAGCTCCGAGCCGGGAGTTCCACTCGGCGCGGGCGCTCAGGTGTTTGTTGTTCAGAGTCGAAACCGAAACTGGCCATGGCTGCGGAACTGCAAGCCAGTTGCGCCACTAAGCAGATTACAAAGCTACGTTTCATTCGATTGGTCCTCCCTCTCCGAGAAGTGCCTCTTGCCCAATTCATCGCCGGGCCGCGCGGTATGTTCCAAATCTTTCGCCGCGCCGCGTGAGTACGCGCATTAAACCTCTAGAGCGGCTGAATGACGCTGAAACATTCTGACCTGTATTGCTAACGCATAGTCAGTGGCGCACCGGGGCGAAAAGTTTCAAGACCTGCGCAAATATTAGAGACTGCCCGGAAGCGCAGGCATCCTGGGAGCGCAGGCATCCTTGCCTGCATGGCGTTTCGCATTGGAGAGTAGCCATTGACGCAAAGAGGCAGGCAGGGATGCCTGCGCTCCCAGGGTGCCGACCTCAAATGCTGCGCCGGAACAGGTAGGACGTCTTGATAAAAAACGTCCGGCCATTCCGCCGAAAGCCGGGCTCGAGTTGACTCGTGAACGGACTGAATCCGTTGTGGTTCAAGTCGTCATTGTAGCCAACGTAGAACGATGTACCCGGATTCGGCGTCCAGCCGAACAGATATTGGCCCCGCAGACTGGATGCCAGCGAGTCATAGTCGACTCTCGCGCGGGCGAACAGGAAGCGAGTGAACTGATACGTCGCCTTGAATGAGTAGATGTTGTCTACGAAGACCAACCGTCCCGTTTCGTTGCGTGTGAAGCGGTTCCTGTTGTAATCGACCGAAGCCCGCAGCGCCGCAATGGGCTTGTATACAACGCTCACTCCCAGGTCGAACGTGTTTGCCTCGCCCGGATCGAGCGGAGCGTCGGGATCGGCGAGCGCTGCCGGGCTAACGCGCGGGAAGCGCGGACCGGCGCCGAAGTCGAAGTCGAACACGCTCCACCTATGGCCGGCGAATAAGAATCCCGAAAACTTTTTTGAGAAGTTAGTGCCAAAGAAACCGCTCACCGCTCTGCCGCGTGTCGAGCGCTCAGAGTCGCTCCCGAAGAAGGCTCCTGGTTGTGCTGAAGTTCGCTTCGCGCCGAATTCCTCCTCGAAAAGCCGCTCGTAGAATTCGCTGTAACCGATGTTGAAAAACGTCTGCTTCGTAAGGTCGAAGCCGACATTCGCGAACCCGCCGAAATACTGCATCCTTCCTTGCCAGTCGAAGTTCGTCTCGAGGCCTGCGATCATCCTCCTGGATATAAGCTTGGCCTTGGGCTTAGGGTCAGTGCTGTAGCGAAAGAAACTGCCCTGAGAATTCGTATTCGTGCGCCTGACGAAGCCCACGTCAGAGCGATAGTCGCGCGTGCGGCCCTGTCCCTGAAACGTGTATCCGAAGTTTCGTCCCGTCCTATCGTAGTTCCAGGAATAACCCACCGCGTTTCCCGTCCGATAGACATCGTCGTTGAGTTCGGGAGTGAAGAAGAACCGTCGAGACGTTGTACCGAGTATCTGGAATGTGAACGTGGTCTTTTGATCGAGCCGAAACCGCCCATCGAGTCCCGCGAGCTTGTTGTGCTTTTCGATGAAGTCATAGCTGGTCGCGATGAGGCCCAGAACATTCTCTTTGCCGACATCGCGCTTGAAGCGAACCACGCCCACATACGCATTCTTGTCGAAGAACCTCGATATGTCAGCAGCTATGTCCGGATCGCTCCTCTCCTCTTCGGTGAAGTCGCCGGGCGCGTTGTCCGACGCAAGCAGCAGTCCGAATGAGTTTCGCCCCAGCTTGCCGCTCAGCTTAACCGCGTAGTCCGGGTCGATGATCGCGCGGGTGTGGACCGCTTGAAGCGGAGTCTGAAAAATGTCCGCGCCTTCCAAGAAGAACGGCCGCTTCTCGGAAAAGAAAATCGGGAATCGCTGGTTGGCTACTAAGACCGGCTGATCAGCTTCCACTTGAGCGAAGTCGGGGTTCGCGGTGAAGTCCAGCGTGACTGTTGGAGTGAGGCCTAACTTAACATTCAACCCTGCATCTGCCTTGACCGGTTTGTTGATAAAGCGGCCTGGATCCTGCAAAGTCGGATCGGCATTAACCGCGGCAACAGACAACGTTCGGACTCGCCTCCCGCTCTCCGATAACGTGAACGTCGGAATGATTTCAAGCGTCCGCTCGGTCGCGATGCCTTCCAGCCCGGTCACCTGGCCCTGCTGATTCAGCACGCCCGATTTGTCTCGTGAAACCGGCATCCACGAGTCGTTTTCGTTGTCGAGCCGCCTTATTCGGCGAACCGCGTTGAAGCCCCAGAGCTTTCCTTTGCCGGCTTCGTAGCGAAGCGACTTGAAAGGCACCGCGACCTCGACGACATAGCCGTCTTCGGTCAGCGCGCCCTTCGACTCCATCACAATATCCAGGCTGAAGTCGTCGCCTTCGCCTTCTGTGAAGATCCCATCGGCTTGAATTCCAAATGGATTAAAAGCGAGTATGTAGGCCTTGCGCTTGTCGTTGTACGTGTCGAGAACTACGTGTACCGTGTCGTCGTCCCATATCTCGTCGCGCTTGGCGACGGTGGCGCGCACCTTGCCGGGATCGTCTTTTACTCGAAACGCGATGTACAGATTCTTGCTGTCGTAGCCCAGTAACACCTGGGTTGGATATGAAGGAGCGATGTTGTCGCCAGGCTGGGTCTGATAGAAGTCGCCGAGCACCGCCCCAGTCTTCCATGCTTCGTCGTCGAGGTTGCCATCGATCACCGGTGGCTTTTCGAATCGCGGCAAGTTGACCGGCTGAGTTTTTTCAGGAGGTAGAGTAACCTTTGAAGATGAAGCGCTCGGCTTCGATGTATCTTTGCCGTGGTCAGGTGACTTAATCGCGGGCTGCGCGCTTTGCGCGCTTGCCGTGAGAGAACTCAAAAAGAGAGCGAAAGCCAGCGCTCCGAGTTTCATTCGCGAACGACTCCCGAACTGCTTGAACGATCTAATCTTGATGCTGCGTCGATAGCCGCCTCGACTGTTCTCCCGTTAGACGTATCGGGGGCCTCATTTGTTCCACTGTTTGGTCACGAGAAGCTCGATGCCGGAACCAACGCGCCGAAGCGAGGAACGAACGACCGGCGCTGTTAGCCTGGAGAGCCGACGCGCCCGATCTTGACGTGACCGTTGATTCCGGTCACCTTGATTGGCGCACCGCCCGAGCCGATCTTAGCGTGGAAGTTCTGCCTGTCGATTTTGCCAAACACCGTGACGTTGGCGACCTCAGGGCTCACGCTGCCGTTGATGCCGGTCACATCCAGATCAGCATTCAGCTCCTCCGAAAACATGAGTTCCACTCCGCCGTTCACTCCGCTCACGTGAATGCCTCGCTCGCCGAGCCGCGATATCGTAATCTTCACGCGCCCGTTAATTCCCGAGATGTCGGAATAACCCATCGCCTGTGCGACCTCGACTTTGCCGTTGATTCCTTGCAGCCGCACCGGCCCATCGACCTCGCCAACCCCAACTCGTCCATTGACGCCGCTGACGCTCAGATCGATATGCCGCGGCAGCTTTAGCATCACGCGTTGACGAACATCGCGATTGCGCCCGAAGCTTCGGTCGCGGTCTTTCTCGCCGCGAACTACAAGGCTGCTCGCGCTTTGCTCGACGATCACTTTCTTATACTCCAGATCGGCGCGGTTTCGTGCCGACCGGATCACCGTAACCTCCGCGGTCCCGCCGGGAGCAGTCTCGATGTCCACTGTGCCGTTGATTCCCTCCACTTCGACGTGAGCCCCAGCCGAGAGCTGATAGCTCTGGCGAAACTCGTCCTTCTCCGAAAAGTCGCGGTCCTCTGAATCCCGATCACGCTCGCGTTGCCGCCCCGTCGAGCTCAAGCTCTGCGGCGCAACGCCAAGGACCACCATTGCAACAAGGATTAACGCCAAGAAGTTCTTCTTCATTCTAATCTCCTCCAAATTTCCACAGATTTCAAATCTCCCAAAATTTCCATGATGAGTTGCGATTCGTGTGTGAGTGTCGAATGACCGCATTAGGTTTCAGAGTGTTTCGAGCGCGAGCTACTTACAATCTTTTAACGACGCGGCGGTACCTTTGGCGATCTTCACGGTTCCGCTGAATGAATCAAGCGAGAGCTTTGCCTGCCCGTTTCCGAATACCCCGATTATCCGGCGGTTGATTGGTCCGCCTTGAATCGGAGATTCAACTTTGAGAGGAAACTCCGTATCGATATCGCCGCTGTAGGTTGTGAGAGTCGCCGCGAAGCCCGGCACATCGGGTTGTATAGTCATCACCACCTGGCCTGATAGCGACTTGAGCCGATAATTCCCGCCTGGGCGAATCGCGCCCCTGAAAATCACCTCGCCGCTTGCCGTAGACGCCTCCGCGTCGCCGCCGACTCCAATCAACGTTATCGAGCCGCTCGCGCTGGCCGCTTCGACTCGTCCTTTGGCGCAGCGAAGCACAATGTCGCCGGTGGCTGAGTTCGCTCGCACGTCGCCGCCTGCATTGTTGACCCTAAGGTCGCCGTTGGTAGCAGCTATGTCAACCATACCGGTCACGCCTTCTACGACCACGTCGCCGTTGAAGCTGCGCGCGGTGAGGTCGCCCTTTACTTCCCTCACCCTGACATCTCCGCTACGCCGACTCACCTTGAGCGAACCGACGCGCGAGATCGTGACGTCGCCGTTGCCCGCGCCGATGAGCGTGGCGCCGTCAACGTCCGAAACTTCTATGTCGCCTCGGTAGCCCTCGAGCGTTTCCAGATCGGCGTAGCGCGGAACTTTCACATCAAGCCTGGCGTCTCTGGAAATTCGACGAGCTAAACCTGACGGCACTATCAACAATAGTCGCGGATGAGACTGATCGCCGGTCGTCTGGGTCTCAATTGGCACCGGCCCGTTATCCCCGGTCGCCGTTGCTTGAACGACATCGCGGTCCCAACCGCTGACGGCAATCCGGCCCGACCTGCTGCTGATCGCAACCTTGCCCCCGCGCGCAAGCTTCACGTTGACCGGCGCAACCTGGATCGGCTCGCCCGCTTCGTCGCGTGGCGCAGGAGTGGCTGCAGGAGCCTTTTCCGGCTTTACCGTCTTAGGCGGGTTTGGAGGCTTCGGCGTCTGCGCAAACTGTGGCGCAACCGAGGGTGTCACTTGTCCAAGCGCCGCGGGCACGCCGAGGATGAGCATCAACAATAAGAAAGATGTTAGCGTTCTCTTGCACATGGAATTGTCTTAAGCACATTCATCAAACAACACTGGAAACCATATTTAATCTAAACCCGTCAGCGTTCATTCTCAATCGGTCGTCATTCCTCTCAGCACTTCAACCTTCTTCGAATAAGCCGCCAGCAGATACTGCAAGGCGATCGGGTCTCCGGGATTCTCGCGCACCACACGCCTTGTCTCTTTTATCGTTCGGTCGATCTCGGAGAGCGAGGCATCGAATCGAGCAAGCAAAGTCGGATCAAGTTGCGTGCGCTGCCGATTCACGTCGCGAGAAAGCATCGCGATCGCCGTAAGATACTTCTGTTCGGCTTCCCGTACGAGTTGAGCAGGAGTCAATGCCGCATTCGACACGACGTGCTTCTGAGGAGCAGCAGTCTTAATTCCTCTGGGCGGAGTCACCGCTCGACCAGTCCCCTCGGCGCGGTTACTCCCCAGTGTTCCTTGATCCTTCGCCGAGTCAGGCGCCGATGCGGGGGGAACGGCTTTCTTATCCTCATTCTTATCGTCAGCGGGCTGAATCGAAGTGTTGCTGTTGCCGCCGGCGACTATCGTCTCGCGGCCGCGCGCATTCAAGTAGCTCATAACACCCACCGTCAGAGCGATCGCGACTAGCACAAGCGCGGCGGCGAACGCAGGGCTCAAGCGCGGCGCACCGAACATGCCGGTCAACTGTTCACGCAATCGCGAAGCAAATCCCGCGGGCCGTGACGCCCGCTCCTGTTTGATCCGGGTCTCGATCGACGCCCACAACGCAGGCGTCACTTCGACGTCGCGATTGTAGCGAGCGTAGATCTCCTGCTCGCGGCTCAGTTCCTGATAGAAGCTCTCACACGTAGCGCAACTCGCCCTATGCGAATTCACAACCGCCGCGGCTTTGTGATCGAGCGCGCCGTCGACGCAGTCTTCGATCAGTGTTTGAATCTGTTCACACTTCATAGCCAGCTCCCAGATAAGGCCGGATGCGGCGTCGCATCTCGGCCCTCGCGCGGTGCAGATCGGTCTTCAGCTTTGGAATCGAAGACCCGGTGATCTCCGCGATCTCTTCATAACTTCGCTGCTGAAATATTTTCAAGGTGAAGACCAGCCGCTTGTCTTCGTCCAACGCTCCCAGCGCGGTTTGGATGACGCCGTTCAGCTCCTTGTCCAACAACTGGCGGTCGGGCGGCAGCTTCCCGTCGCTCAGCTCGATAACTCGATCGTCGTCGATTCCTACCTTGTCCGTCTCTCTATGTTTGTAGCGCAGGGATTCGCGCGCAACGTTCTTGGCAATTCCGAACAGCCAGGTCGAGAGTTTCGAGTCGTCCCTAAGCGCTCTGAGATTCTTGTACGCGCGCACAAAAGTCTCCTGCGTCAGCTCTTCGGCCAGATCGCGGCGGCCGACCATATCATAAATGAAGCTGATGATAGGTCTCCCATAGCGGCCGAAGATCAGACGAAAAGCCTCGTCGTCGCCGCCACGGGCGCGCGCTATGAGTTCTTCCGAACTGTTCATCAAGATCCCGGCGCGTCCGCTCGACTGGCCCACCAGGCTGATGGCCTCCATCATATCGGCTTCACCTAAGTTCAACCAGTTAGTGGCGTACGCGACTGAAAGGTTTCAGTTTGAACCGCCTCTCGCAATTGATTCTCGTTATCTTATCAGTCTGCTTGGTCTTGGATTAACGCGCCGCAGAGCACGAGCGTTTCAAATCATGTGCGGCTCACCAACAACGCCGCGTTGAAGAGCGACTACAACTGCAATTGCTTCGTCAGCCTTTGCGGCGAACCTTAAGCACGACGATTTTTGTTGAGTGATTGAACGGCGCTGGATCGGTTACTGACGCAACGCGTGGCGCCTGTGGTTCGCCTATAAGATCTGCCGGAACAGGAATCAGCTCTTCAAGGGTTAAGTATCCATCGGCGCACACCGATTCGATTTCCTTTAGGTACGCCGCGCCCGAGAAGAAGAGCGCGTTGTTGATCGCTACCAGATATCCGTCGTGCTTGATTAAGGGACGCACCTTGTTAATCAGTCGTGTGTAGCTCTGCGCCAGGTCTACGACGCCCTTGGCGGTTGCGGAATAAATTGGTGGGTCCAGAAAGACGCAATCGAAGCGCTCCTCCGCGGCCTTGAGACGATTGATCTGCGGCCAGAAATCTCCAGCCTGAAAATCGCTTTTGTTGATTGGAAAACCGTTCAGCGTGTAGGAAGTCTTTGCGACGTTCAAAAACCTGCGATTCAATTCCAAATGGACTACTCGCGCAGCCCCGCCCGCCTGTGCTGCAACGCCCAGACTACCGGTATAAGCAAATGTGTTGAGTACGGATTTATCTTTGAGACGTCGGCTAGCCCAAAGCCGAACGTTGCGCGTATCCAGATACAAGCTTGCATCACGATTGATCATCGGATCAATTGCGTACCAGATGCCGTTCTCGAGTATCTTCCGATCCGCTGTCTCTCCGTAGACAACGCTGCCGCGCTTTTGCTGGGGGTCCTGGCTGTTGCGCGTCTTCACCACAACCGCCTGGATCCAGGGCAATCGCGCCGGCAGCAACCGCTGAGCGGCGCGCACCGAGGCAAACCCCTGCTCAGGGTTATCGGCGTAGTTATGGATGACGAGCGTCCTGGCGTAAAGGTCTATCACAAGGTCGGGATTGCCTTCGGTGAAACCATTGAAGAGTCGAAACGCAGTTTCGTGCCGCTCATCAAAAAATGCAGCGCGGAAAGTAAGAGCATCTTCAATCGGTTCTGTTGTCATTAGTGGTTCAACCGGCTTTGAATCCGGGACGATGGAATAAGCCAGCATCTTAGTTCATCATCCTGAGTTGTGTGAAGCAGCCCCGTCCGGAGTACGGTCCAACCCGTATGTTGCTGGACGGGAAAACCGCGAAGCCGCCAAGGGCCAAGATTTTCATTAACTTCTTGCCGCTGATCTTGGCGTTCTTGTAGTCCTTCTCAGAGGAATGATACGCGGAGGTAGCTAATGGGTTTGATCTATGCAGACATAGAATTGGCCAATGCAAGGAATGGCTCACTCAAATCTATGGCGGTCAGGGCGCTGGTGGACACAGGCGCTATGACGCTCTGCATTCCGGAGCACGTCGCGATCCAGTTGCAGCTACAGGAAATCGAGAAGCGGGAAGTCACTACAGCGGACGAACGTTCTCATGTGGTTCCATACGTTGGGCCGGTTCAGATCAAGTTTGCGAATCGCACGTGCTTCACAGGCGCTCTGGTGATCGGGGAGTCCGTGCTAATGGGTGCCGTTCCGATGGAAGACATGGACCTGGTTATCTCTCGCTCGGGGCAAACCATTACGGTGAATCCAAAGAGTCCTAATATTCCCTCAGCCGTGGTGAAGTGAGGCGAAGGAGTAGCCTACGACGAAAGCATTGTTTGTAGACTGCGGCGGAACTCCAAACAGAATCCGTTGGAGCTAAAGATCACGGCGGTGTAGACGTAGCCTAACCGCGACTTGATGCGTGTGGTGATGGCGCGCATAATCTGCACGTTACCGCTTCGAATAAGAGAACAGGTATGGAGAACACGGACAACCTGACTGAAAAACTGAAGAGACTGCCGGACGAGCATCAGCACGAAATAGCCGACTTCGTTGATTTCTTACTGTCGCGAATCCCGGAGACGCCTGACGCAGCACGAGTGTTGCGCGAGACAGCCGGCATATGGAAAGGCGAGGCCGATGGCATCGTCTATGAGAATGCCTTGCGTGAGCAATGGAAGCGGCGACGCTGATGGACTGGTTAGTCGACACCAACATTCTGATCGATCATCTTCGCGGTGTCAGCAAAGCAACTACATTCTTGCGACAAGCTCGCGGTGCCGGAACGTTATGGATTTCAGCGGTCACTGTCGCCGAGGTCTACGCTGGCCAAAGAACACGACAGGCGAAGCAGGCCGCAAACGTCAGCCGTCTTCTCAACCTGTTTCGAATCGCATACGTCGATGGGGTTGTCGCGAAGCTTGGAGGCGAGATAGCTCGCGATTGCGGGACAGCGCTACCTGATGCTTTGATCGCGGCAACGGCAGTCCGCAAAGGTTTGGTGCTTGCGACGCGCAACATGTCCCACTTCCAACACATTCCCGACCTCGACGTTCGAGCGCCATATTGAAGCTCCGGTGCGGATGGAGGCGGGATGGTCTACAAGGTGACTCTTCAGCCGACGAATAGGAGTAAGTACTTCGAGGCGAGCCATCGGATTCGCCTGCGGTATTCGACTTGAGCTGTCGAGCAGCAACCGCCCGCGCTTCGATCGAAACCTGAACACGGGCGGAAAGAACTACGACGAATCGAAACGGGTGATAGCGCACAACGCCGTGCATCATTGCAAGCAGTATCACGTCAGAGACTCAAGTTCACGGTGGTTAAGACGTAGACTGCTACGGCCCTGAATGCATAGCTCGTAGCCGTAGGTTCGATTGCGGTGCAACTACTGAGCTTGATATTGTTGACACTCGGCTTTGACTGAATCGCAATAGAATCAAGTTTACCCACCCCTCATCAAGAGTACCCGGAGGAGACCTAGCACTATGGCATTCACGGTCATCTATACAAAGCCGTTCAACAGATGTCTTCGGGATCTCCTGAGCCAAGGCCACAAGAAGATTGTGCAAGCTGTCCGAGCGGCGTGCACTGAGGCGGGTATGAACGGCGAAATTCGGTCGCTGCCCCGCACTAAGCACGGCGAGACGCGGATCTCTAACGTCGAGAAGTACGACCTGTCCGACGGCCATCGCCTGGTCGTTCAGCTCGTCGATGGCGCGGCCAAGATCCGAGCCTTCCTCTTTTGCGGGTCCCACGATGACACTGATCGGTGGCTGGACTCCCACCGGAACTACCAGTGGGTGAAGAGCAGGACCGATGGCACGCTCGAGTTCGTCCAGGTGACCGAAGTCACGGAGGAGCGACATGTCCCGGCGGATCGCATCGACCTCGAGTCGCCGGAGGACCTCTTGGGGCTCCCACTGCTGCGCTTCTTGTCCCCCGATGAGCGGGAGCGACTGAACCTGCCGCTAGAGGCGCAGCACCTCGCTTGGACCGTCTCTGGAAGCGACTATGAGCGAGACGCTGAGGGTATCCTGACTCGGCTTGACGAGCTCGCTGGCGCGGAGAAGGCTTGCCTAGTCTTCGACCTACTCTGGCATGCCCACGCTCGCGAGTGGTCAGAACTCCATCGACGTATCAGCGTCGCGAGCGACGACGCTATAGTGGTTCCCCCATCCGAAGTCGCACCGTCGATGCTCGCTATCGAGAACAGCGAGTCCTTCATCACCTTCGACGACCCGGACGAGTTCAGCCACTTTTTCGCAGACCACTCGATGGCGGACTGGATGCTGTTCCTGCATCCAGAGCAGAAGAAGGTGGCAGAGAGGGATTTCCGAGGGCCCGCTCGGCTGCGAGGCGTGTCTGGAAGCGGGAAGACATCGGTCTTGGTTCACCGCGCACGCTATCTCGCCAAGAAATACAATGAGCCCATTCTCCTCGTGACTCTTGCGGGGAGTATGCGGAAGTTACTCGACCATCTTACGGATGATCTCTGCGGCGTTGAGAGTAGCCTCATCCAAACGACAACGATGAGCCGCTTGGCGAGGCAGGTCGTCCAGGAGCTTAATCCACGATATATCACGTGGTTCTCCTTGATTAGTCCTGAACGTCAGGAACGTTTGGTCTCTGAGGTAGTCGACCGTGTCCGTGCGCACTCCGACGTGGCTCGAACGCCGTTGCATTCGATGGAGCGGGGTGCACTGTTGGGGTTTTTGCGCGATGAAATACCGTATGTACGGGGGCGACTATGGAGCACAGAATTCGACCAGTATCTCGACGCGCAGTCATTTCAGCGGCGCGGTAGAGGTCTTCCGCTCAATGAGACCGCCCGACGTGTCATCCTTGCCGGCATCCGGTTCTACGAGGACCAGCTCGCTGCCGAGGCCTTGTTTGACCACGAGGGCATCGTTGCCGAAGCCCTGAAAGCGCTCGACGGACCAAGGCGAGACTTCCACAAGGTGCGATGCGTCCTCTGCGATGAAGTCCAGGATCTCTCACAGCTTGAAATGGCACTGATCGCCAGTTTGCCGACCACGACGGGTCAAGCGGTCGCCACAGCAGAGAACGGCCTTTTCTTGGCCGGAGATGGTGCGCAGACGATCTACAAGAGAGGCTTCACCTTTCGTCGCCTCGGCATCGACGTCAAAGGCCGCAGTTTCAGTCTCCGAAAGAACTACCGGAACACACATGAGATCCTGAAGGCCGCTTTCGGTCTCGTGTCGGAATACGAGTTCGCTGACGTTGATGAAGACGACATCGCTAGGCCATCCGCGCCGGAGCTCGCCAAACGGCACGGATCACGACCCATCATCGTGCGCTGCTCGTCACTGACCGAGGAGGCATCCGCGATCGCCACAAGGGTTCTATCTCTCATGGCGATGGGACACAAGGCTGGCCAGATCTGCATCGTCGGAGCGAATAAGAGAACTCGCGAATCAGTGAAGGAAGCGCTTTCGCGTCTAGGTGTGGAGCACACCGATCTACATCAGGATGCCTACTATGAGAGCGACCGAGTCAAGGTGAGCACGATCGAATCAGCGAAGGGCCACGAGTTCGGAGCCGTCTTTATCATGGGCCTCGTTGAGGGCGTGTTGCCCAAGGCGGATCTCGCCGAAGGGGAGATCCCACTAGAAGCGGCGCGACTCTATGTGGCGATGACACGGGCGCGTGAGAGCCTAACGATCACGTATAGCCCCTCGGCAGGCTCTCCCGCCTCTCGTTTTCTGCTGGCGATTCAAGCTGATTGCGATGAGGCGCGCTTCCGCAACGGCCAGGTGGTGCCACTGGAGTCCTCCTGAAAGGTTGCAGTGCAGACCGGTGTGCGACCGCGCCACGCTGAGCTTCACAACAGTCCGATGAAGCTGACAACCCCGATGAGGATCCGTCAGAGCTCAAGATCACAGTGGTGAAGAAGTAGCCTAAGAAGCATTGTCAAAGCGTGTTGCTCGCGAAGTCGAACTGTTTAGTCGAGGCCCGCCCTCGCTCTCCTGTAGCTCATGGAGCGTCTCGGCCGTATGGAAGGAAACGTCAATCTCGTTGAAACCTCTACGATCCCAAACGCGTTGTAAGCGCGCTTGAATGCCCATATAATCGGCCCGCGATTTTGGGTGCAGGGCTTGATTTAGCGTTTGACAGAAGATGGAGTGAATCAGCTATGACCAGGGTTTTATTGGAATTGATTCCTTTTTTTCTAGTCAGCCTCGTTTGGCTCGCCCTCTGGCGTATTCTATTTCGTCATCTCGCACGGCTTCAAAGCAAACTCTCGTTGAAAATACGCGAAAAAGTTCTGCCTGATATAGACCGTTCAAACACAACATTCATCACCTTGTCCTCCGCCGCAGTTGTCTTGACGTTTTCGATACTTCAGATCTGGTCCAATAAGCCGATGATCAAGCAGTATTACTTGGTAGTTTCTTGGGTTGGGTTCGCGCTGACCCTTCTCACAGGTGCACTTCTAGGCATAGGTCTTTACATTTATCGTACGCACTATCATTGTGTGATAAAAGAAGTTGAGGCATCGCTAGACGAAGAAGGCAAGATGAATAAGCAGGATGGCGACAGACTCAAAGGTTCGCTCGCAACGTCCCAGACTATGGAGAGACTGCTCTTTAGCCTTATAACCTTACAGCCAATGCTATTCCTGCTTTCAATTGTATACCTGCTTATGTTTGCCATTTGGAACTTACAGTAGTTTTTACGCGGTTGCTACTACGCCTAAGAACGCACCCATCAGCGGCCTCTCTTCTCTCGCCGTTGAATTACTAACTCTTAGGCGTCAAGGAGAGCAGAAGTGCTATATAAGTATCGCGGCTTGTCCAATATGACGTTTGCGTTGGACATTCTGGTCAACCAACGCATGTTTGCTGCGGAGTTTAAGAGGCTTGGCTTACGACACAACTGAAGGTGACCGCCGACTCATACGTGACGGTCAATTTCATTGACTTGGAGAACTACAGTTGCCGCGCGCAATTCTCGTATGACCCTCCTCCTCCTATTTGCCGGCGTACTCCTTGGCGGTATGGTGAGCATTGTTGTCGCAATGGTTATCTCATACTGGCAATTCATATCATCGACAGCAGGCTATCGAGTAGCTCAAGCGGTTGAGGCTACTCAAAAACTTGCCCTAAACCGCGAAAAACATATCGACAGCGTCAGTACCCTGAGGAATCAGTACCGATACTCGCTAGGGGTCATCGTTGACGAGTTTGTTCAGGGCTTCGGAGTCAATGGTGATTTTAAGCGTAATGGCCCGTGGCCCTCTTTGATCTGCCCACATAGTGACCGCTGGAAGAAATTCCGCGAGCAAGTTCGCCCTGTGATTGAGGACATCAACGTTTATTCCTTTCTTGGAGAAAGGCCCCTTCCCTTTGCCTATTCTCCAGTCGCCCAGTTATGCGCTCTAACAAAGCTCTGCAATCAAGTGGAAACGGTTGTCGGCCTTCTTGATGGAGCGCTTGAGAAAAAACTTATCAGAATTAACTGCACGAAGAACGAGGTGACAAACGTTGAAGTAGATATTCTCGATGCAGAAAGACAGGAAAAGAAGAGGTACCAAGAAACCCTAACAGAGGCCTACCGTGAACTTCAGCGTCGCTGGGACAAATGGCTGCGAACAGCACAACGAACACATTAGCGCGGTACACAGAGAGCGGTTGGTTCGGGTCGAGGTCACTCGTTCTTCGAAAAGACAACGAGCGGTCAGGCTGAGATCGTTGACATTTCCGCACCTATTGATTCCAGTGAGGACGCTGCAAAGTGCACGTCACACGACTGCCGCCGACCTGATTGACCATCACACCTTCTTGCGGGATGACTGCCACGGACCGCCCGGCTTCCAGATCGCTTCGAGCTCCTTGTTCTCCGCAGCAGCGGCCAGCACCGGCGCCAGGAACTCTCGCAGTCTTGGAATCACAACATCGAGTGTGTCCGTCTCGCGTGAAAGGCGACCCTTGCGCACAAACGCTTTCCATTGCGCCTGACGTCCTGGTTGATCTATGAACTCTTCGCTCAGAGCTATAGGCGTCTCTTTGGGAATCTCAGTACGCCGCCGGCGAAATGTCTCTTTGACGGCGCGGGTAAGCACAGTGCCATCGAACTCAAACATGAGAGCCAA
Source organism: Acidobacteriota bacterium (assembly GCA_038040445.1). Lineage (NCBI taxonomy): Bacteria > Pseudomonadati > Acidobacteriota > Blastocatellia > Candidatus Onstottus > Candidatus Onstottus frigus. The sequence goes on from JBBPIG010000032.1 coordinate 26,498, forward strand.
TTCACGGATGTCGAAGAAATCCTTGATGCGGCTGTTGATCGCACCAAGGCTCAGCATCGCTTCCAGTTTCTCAGCCACGACAGTCTCGCGGGAATATGTCAGGATCTCCGGCGCCGGGAAAGCCAGCAGTGTAGGATAGACATGAATCGCGGGTGCAGGTGTTACCACATCGCCAAATCCGATGTCCACCTGAACCGGAATCCGAGCGCGTGCCAGGCGCGCAATCATTTTGAGGCGAACGCCCTGATACTCCTCGGCAGCTCGAATCTCTTCACCTCGAATCGAAGCTGGATCGAAGATCAGACCATCGTCCTCGACCGGCGTCTCGCAAATCTCGCGGAAGGTCTGGCCAAGCTTCTCAACCGAGTCCTCTCCCTTGCTGAGCAAGTCCAAATCCCACGTTGCTCGATGAGGATGGGCTGCCCAAAGGTTGAAAAGCTTTGCTCCCTTCAGCACGAACCGCTCACTGTGCTTTGAACGACTGATGCGGTAGAGCAATCTCTCGATCGCGTACTCGCTCAGAATGAATTGAAACTCTTCCCCCCGCTGCTGAGAGAGATTTACCAGCCTTTGCCTGACTGACGCAGCGAGGTTCTTTGGTTTGGCGGGACTCATCCGAGAGACTCCAGATATGGCTGCATCACTCGCGTCACGCGGGCAAGCTTCGCGTAGCGCAACAGTTCATCCATGCCTGAGCGATATTTCCGCCGGTAGTCGCGCAGTGCTTCCAGCGCTACATCGGTGCCTATCTTGTTTCGGAACTTGAAACAGTCGGCGACGCTCTTGGCTGCGCTGTAGACGCGCACATTGATACCTTCGATGCGATGAGCCTCGATCCCACTGCTGAATGCTTTGCCCGACAGATGGATGATTCGCAGCGGTGGATAGGACACGGCGGGTCGCCGGGCTTTTTGGTCAATCGCAATCCAGACTTCAAACGGGTTCTGGGTCGTGAGCCCGTGGAACCGAAGCGCCGACAGAAGACAGATAACGCCGTGCGGAACGCGTTTGCCGGCCTGCGCGAGGTTGTGTTTCTCTCCCAGGTCCGCGTCTGCAAGGGCGTAGAGTCCGCGACCTATGCGCTGAAGCTGTCCGGCGTCTACGAGGCGCTTCAGATACACACGCGGGATTCCGTGACTCTCAAGCTCGTGGGACCGAAGGACGCCCGCCTTGCGAACCAGGTCGAGGAGTTTCTTTGTTTGAGGCTGCGCGCTCATGTTCAAGTTACGAATCGTCGGTAGTTGTTAATAAGTACCGACGTTTTGTAACACCAGGCGGGCACTGCTTGCAAGGCGCGTGGGGAATTGGCGAATCGACGGTAAGTGGCTGCTTTGTGATGATAAAGAGCCCAGCCCAACGCATAAGCTAACCGGAGCGGCGTTTTTTGTCGCGCGCGGTTGAGCGTGTAGTTAACCGCGAGACCGCCGGTAGCTCCTCTCGGATTATCTGGCGCAACACCGTCTCCGTCACCGGAGGCTCACTCTTTTCCAAGTAGGCCTTGAGCGCCTTATTCATCATTGTTTGATAACCGGTGCCCGCTTGCTCCGCACGGGCGCGGAACTCGTCGAGCACCGCGTTATCGATATAAATAGTTATGCGCGTCTTGCCCGTCTGGGCGATTAGCGGTCCTCGCTTGCCCTTCGAAAAGTCGTATTCAGCCTTCATATTCTGTCACCTCGTGTGGCGTTGCGTGGCGAGCCGAGATAAGCCGGATCTCCTCACCACGAAACGCATAAACGACTAAGACTTGTCCCGCGCTACCCGTACCGACCGCGACGAAGCGCTCTTCGTCCTGGGAATCGTGATCAAGGAGATGTATCGCAAGCGGATCATAGAAGAGACCTTCCGCGTCGGCGAACGAAACCCTGTGCTTCTTCAAATTGCTTGCGGCTTTTGCAGGGTCGAACTGGAAGCGCACAATCCAACTGTATGCACGTTATGCATACCCGTCAAGTAACTCCGTTGCCTACGTGCCTAACTTGGATAACGATTCTCCAACTATGATCCGGGCTGGGGATCGAGGGATAGAGCTTGCGACCACCAATGCCCCCCACTTCCGGAGATTGTATGCAACGATAGGCTCTCGTAAATACCTCAACGGAAGTCGGTGGATCTGACCAAAGTCTACTTGAAACCTTTTTCCCGTCCCCGCCACTCACCGTTGTGCCCTGAGTCTGTTCAGCGTCCACGACGCGCGGCTCATCTCGTCTGCACCCGGCTCGATTCCGGGAACGTTATCCCATCGAAGGCTGTATATCTTGGCAACGCGACAGAGCAAATCATCGGGTCCTCAACACCGGATCATTGGAATGCTTTGCCCCTAACAAACTCGGAGGAAAGAGAAAGATGAGTTCATCCGATCAACCGCTTCTTCGACTCGAAGGAGTGACCAAGGTGTTTCTCACCGACGAGGTCGAGACTCACGCGCTTTCGGGCATACACCTCGAAATCAACAGGGGCGAGTACATCTCGATTGGCGGGCCCTCAGGTTGCGGCAAATCGACGCTGCTCTCAATCCTTGGTTTGCTGGACACGCCCTCGGACGGCAACTACTTGCTCGCGGGCAAGCCCGTCGCCGACCTGACGCTCTCCGAGCGCGCGCGCATTCGCAATCGCGAAGTCGGGTTCATTTTTCAAAGCTTCAATCTGATAGGCGACCTCACGGTGTTTGAAAACGTCGAGTTGCCTCTGACCTATCGCGGCTTGAAGGCGATCGAGCGCAAGAAGCGCGTAGTTGAAGCCCTCGAACGAGTCGGCATGGCTCACCGAGGCAAGCATCTTCCCAGCCAGTTGTCAGGCGGTCAGCAGCAACGCATCGCAGTCGCGCGCGCGGTGGCCGGAGATCCGCTCATCCTGCTCGCCGACGAGCCGACAGGCAACCTCGATTCGACTAACGGCGAAGCGGTGATGGACCTGCTTCGCGAGCTGCATCAACAAGGCGCGACGATCTGCATGGTCACTCACGATCAGCGATATGCCGCGCACGCGGATCGAAGCGTGCACCTCTTCGACGGTCGCGTCATTCAAGAAGGCGAAGCGAAAGAGAAAGTATTAGCGATGCACTGATCAACCCGTTCCGGGTTCGGGATTCGGGGTTCAGGGTTCCGAGTTCAGGGTTCAGGGTTCCAGGTTCAGGGTTCAGGGTTCCGAGTTCAGGGTTAGGCTTGAGGGTCGGAGTCCCGCATTCGAGGCTTGCAGCGAAGAACCACGACATCCGACACAGGCAACCCTGAACCCTGAACCCTGAACCCGAACACTGGAGTTGCTATGGAAAACTTGTTACACGATGCGCGCTACAGCATTCGCATGCTGCGCAAGAGCCCGGGGTTCACCGCAGTCGCCGTGATTGCGCTCGCCCTGGGGATCGGCGCCAACTGCGCGATCTTCAGCGTAGTCAACGCCGTGCTGCTCAGGCCGCTTCCCTTCAAAGATCCCGAAGGCCTCGTGAGAATATGGGGCAAGTTCGACAAGGTTGGCATTCCGAAGAACTGGATCTCCGAGCCCGAGCTTCTGGACCTGCTCGAGCAGAATCAGTCCTTCGAGAATATCGCGGCTTATCAATCAGGGGGCGTCAACCTCACTGCCGACGGCGAGCCGGTACGCGTCAACAGCGCGTCCGTTAATGCCAGCCTGTTTTCCGTGCTCGGCGTTCAACCGGCCGCCGGCCGAACTTTTCTCGAGGATGAGGATCAGCCGGGGCGCGATAAGGTGGTGCTGGTCAGCAACGGCCTCTGGCGCAACCGCTTTGGGTCAGACCCGGCGCTGCTCGGCAATAACATTGGGCTCAGCGGCGAAAGCTACACGATCGTCGGCATAATGCCGCCGGGCTTTCAGTTCCCGGACAAGGCTGATCTATGGGTGCCTCTCGCGATAAATCGAGCACAACTTGACAATCGTGGCAGTCACGGGCTCGAGGTAGTCGCGCGATTGAAGCCCGGTGTCACGCTGCCACAAGCGCAAGCGGACCTAACCAACATCGCCGCCAACCTCGAACAGCGATACCCGAATAGTTATTCCGACAGCGGCTGGGGTCTTTACCCGGTTTCGATGTTGGATGAGGTGGTCGGCAACATACGTCCGGCCCTTCGAATCTTGCTGGGCGCGGTTGCGTTCGTGTTGCTGATCGCTTGCGCGAACGTCGCCAACCTGCTGCTTGCCCGGGCAACCGTACGCGAGAAGGAAATCGCGATTCGCGCGGCTCTCGGCGCTGGCCGCAGCCGGCTCGTTCAACAGTTGCTCACCGAGAGCGTGCTGCTGTCCGTGATGGGTGGCTTGTTCGGACTCCTCCTTGCCTACTTCGGCGTCAGGCTGTTCGTAGCGTTTGGTCCGAAGGAGATTCCGCGGCTCGACGAGATAGGACTGGACGGCCGGGTGTTTGCCTTTAGCTTGCTCATCGCGGTGGTCACCGGACTGGTGTTCGGTCTGGCTCCGGCGTTGCAGATCTCAAAACCCGACTTGCAGGATTCATTGAAAGAAGGCGGAAGAGGCTCGAGCAAGGGCCGCCATCGCTTGCGCAACGCGCTGGTGATTTCCGAAGTCGCGATCGCTCTGGTGTTGTTGGTCGGCGCGGGCTTGATGATCAAAAGCTTTCAGCGACTGTTGCAACTCAACATGGGGTTCAGAACCGAAAACGTTCTGACGATGCGGCTGTCGGTTCCTTCAACCAAGTACAAGGAGGATGCGAAGGTCGCTGCCTTCTACCATCAACTGCTGGATAAGATAAAAGCGCTGCCCGGTGTCGAGACAGCCGGGGCCATCTCGCATCTGCCACTGAGCGGTTCGTACTCTTCAGGGACGACGGCGGTCGAAAACGCTGAGGCCCAGGAAGGTTTAAAGTCCTTTCAAGGCAGCGCATACATTGAAGCCGATCGTCGCAGTGTTTCCCCTGACTACTTCCGGGCGTTGGGCATCGCTTTGAAAGAGGGACGATTGTTCACGGATGCCGATAACGAGACGGCCCCGCCAGTCGCGGTAGTCGATGAAACCTTCGAGCGGCGCTTCTGGCCTCACGGCAGCGCCGTCGGGAAGCGCTTCGTCGCGCGCTTCAACGACGGCAAAGACATCCAATGGGGTCAGATCGTGGGAGTAGTCGCGCACGTCAGACACTACGGAATCGATCAAGTCAAACAGTTTGGGCTCGGGCAAGAGGGCCGCGAGCAAGCATACTTTCCGTACCTTCAGCGTCCGTCGAACCGGATGTATCTCGCGATCAAGACGACAACCGATCCGCTCAGCCTTGCGAGCGCGGTGCGCAGCGAGGTGCTTTCTCTCGATCCGGAGCAGCCGGTATACGACGTGAAGAGCATGGATCAGCTCGTCACGACTTCGTTGGCAGAGCGTCAGCTCAATATGGTGCTGTTCGTGGCCTTCTCGGCGATAGCCCTGATACTGGCGTCAGTTGGAATCTACGGCGTGATGTCTTACTCAGTCACTCAGCGCACTCACGAAATCGGAATTCGGATGGCTCTGGGCGCCGGGCAGCGCAACGTGCTCGGTCTGGTAGTCAGACAGGGGATGACTCTCGCGCTGGCGGGCGTAGCCTTCGGCGTAGCTGGAGCGCTCGTGTTGACGCGATTGATGTCGAGCTTGTTGTTCGGAGTGAGCGCGACCGACCCGGTCACCTTCGCCGCCATTTCGCTGCTGCTGACAGGAGTGGCTCTGGCGGCCTGTTTCATACCGGCTCGCCGGGCCACGAGGGTGGATCCGATGGTTGCGCTTAGATACGAATAAAGTTCCGGGTTCAGGGTTCCGGGTTCAGAGTTCAACCTTCAGGTTGCCGCTGTGACTCAGAAAAGCTGCGCGCAAGCTAAAGCTTGAACTCTGAACCCGGAACCCTGAACGCTGAACCGTGGAGCTTCTTATGGGAACGCTTCTTCACGACATCCGCTACGCTATTCGCTCGATGATCAAGGCACCGGGATTCACGATCATCGCGGCCCTGGCTCTCGCGCTCGGCATCGGCGCAAACACGGCGATCTTCAGCGTGGTCAATGCGGTGCTGCTGCGCCCGCTTCCTTACGAAGATCCCGAGCGGCTCGTGCACGTGCACCGGATGCAACCGCCAATCGAGCGTGGCCCGATCTCGAGGCCCGACTATCTTGAATGGGAAAGCCAACAGGAAGTCTTTCAGGGAATAGCCGCGTTTTTCTATCGAACCTATAACCTGACCGGAGTCGATCAGGCTGAGAGGCTCAGTGGCGCGCGAGTCACCGGCAGCTTCTTTCCGCTGTTTGGGATCTCTCCCGCAGCCGGGCGCCTGTTTAGCCCATCCGACGATCAAGCCGGCGGCGCTCGCGTAGCCGTAGTGGGCTACGGCCTGTGGCAGCGCCGGTTTGGAGGAGAGGCCGGCGTCGTTGGACAAACGATCACCTTGAACGGCGATTCATACACGGTCGTCGGAGTAGCGCCGGCCAGCTTTCAATTCCCGCGAGCCGTCGATGTTTGGACCCCGGCCTTGCTTGCAGAAGAAAAGGCGCAGCGCGGGTCGAACTATCTCAAGATCATTGCGAGACTCAAGGACGGCGTGACTCAGGCTCGAGCACAAGCTCAGATGAATCAGATCGCGGCGGCTCAAGCCGAGAAGTATCCCGCAAACGACACCAATCTGACCGTAGCCATCGTCCCCCTCCTCGAGGACCAGGTTGGAAGAATACGCCCGGTGCTATTCATCTTGCTCGGAGCGGTCGCGTTTGTGCTGCTGATAGCATGCGCCAACGTCGCCAACCTGCTGCTGGCTCGCGCTACGGCGAGACAAAAAGAATTCGCCATTCGCACCGCGTTGGGCGCGAGTCGGCTGCGCCTCGCGCGCCAACTGCTAACGGAAAGCGTTTTGTTAGCGCTTGTGGGCGGCATGCTCGGCGTCCTGCTTTCAGTGTGGGGCATCAATCTTTTGGTCGCAGCCGCGCCTCCAACCATCCCTCGCGTCAAGGAGGTCCGTCTCGATCTGTGGGTGCTTGGCTTCACATTCTTGATTTCCCTTTTGACTGGCATCGTCTTCGGTCTTGCTCCGTCCTTGCAAGTATCAAGGACCGACTTGAATGAAACCTTGAAAGAGGGCGGGCGCGGAACAACAGCGACGAACCCGCATCGAGCTCTGCTTCGCAAGGGACTGGTCATAGCTGAGATCGCTCTGTCGCTCGTGTTGCTGGTAAGCGCGGGTCTGCTGATCGGAAGCATCGACCGCCTGACCCGGGTTAGTCCAGGCTTCGATCCACGCAACGTCCTCACCGCGGATGTTTCATTCCCGCAAGCGCCGTCATCCGCAAAAAGCGATGACGACCACTCGGTTGCGAGGTTTCTGGCTGAGGTCGAACAGCGAACCGCTTTCCTTCCCGGGGTCCTTTCAGTCGGCACGATCAACGATCTTCCGGTTACCGGCCGAAGCGGCGTCAACGGCGGTTTCAGCGTCGAGGGCCGTCCCGCATACAATCCCGGCGAAGAGCCGGTCGCGGAGTTTCGGCTCGTCACTCCCGGATATTTCCGCGCGATCGGCATTCCGCTGGTGAAAGGACGCGAGCTCACCGAGCGAGACGACAAATCCGCTCCTCAAACGATATTGATAAACCGGGCTATGGCTGGCCACCTCTTTCCGGATGAGGAACCGATAGGGAAACGCCTGCTGGCTCTGGACGGAAAACCACACGAGATAGTCGGCGTCGTCGGAGATGCGCGGCAATGGGGCTTGAACCTTCCCGCCCCCGATGAAATCTATTTCCCGTTCGCGCAAGTGAACTTCACTTCCAACGCGACGCTGGTTGTTCGAGCGGCAGGCGACCCCGGGGGTCTTGCCGATGCGGTGCGCGGCGCGGTTCGCGAAGTGAGCCCTGATGCGCCGGTCTACAGAATGAAGGCAATGGTTGACGTGGTAGCCGATTCAACCGCACAGCAGCGATTCAACATGGTGTTGATGAGTGTGTTCGCAGCGGTGGCGTTGCTGATGGCGACGATCGGGTTGTACGGCGTGATCTCTTACTCAGTCACCCAGCGAACGCACGAGATCGGGGTTCGAATGGCGTTGGGTGCAAGCACCGGCGACGTGATGAAGCTGGTAGTGGGCCAGGGAATGATCCTGACTGCTACAGGTGTTGCCATCGGTTTGGGCGCAGCATTCGGATTGACGCGGCTGGTGTCTACGCTGCTGTTCGGAGTCAGCCCAACTGATCCTCTGACGTTCGCGCTGATCTCGGTGATTTTGACAGGCGTGGCTCTGGTAGCCTGTTTCGTGCCGGCTCGCCGCGCAACCAAGGTCGATCCGATGATCGCGCTCAGGCACGAATAGGACGTATTCGTGAAGTGTGATCCGGTCTAAACCATTTGGGTGAAGTTTTGCGCAAGTGATCTCTCGACATTTCACGCAGCACGTCTCCGGGTTCATCATTCTCGTTCCTTTAATCTATAATCCCAGGCATGACGACCGCCCTGGTCTATGACCCCGCTTATCTGAGACACGAAACCGGACACCATCCAGAGAACCCAGAGAGGCTCAGGGTTATCGTCTCCGCCCTCCAACACGACGAGACCCTTTGGACTCGGCTTCAACATATTTCGCCGAGGCCCGTCTCCGATGAAGACATCATGCGGTGTCATACCGCCCGGCTGATTGAACAGATTAGAAGCCTGTGCGAGCGCGGTGTTCCATTTGTCGATCTGGATACCGCAATCTGCGCTCAGTCCTTTGAAGTCGCCAAGCTTGCAGCGGGAGCGGCGACGGTTGCCGTCGATCAAGTATTCAACGGCGACGCCGGCAATGCAATCGCACTCGTCCGGCCGCCGGGTCATCATGCGACTTCCAATCGCGCGATGGGATTCTGTCTGTTCAACAATGCCGCGATAGCCGCTCGTTACGCGCAATCTCATTACGGGGCAGACCGGGTATTGATAATTGATTGGGACGTTCATCACGGCAACGGCACTCAAGAGATTTTCTATCGCGACCCCTCAGTTTTCTACTTCTCAACGCATCAGTATCCGTATTACCCAGGAACGGGCTCGGCCGGCGAGCGAGGTTTGGAAAAGGGCGACGGAACGACTCTCAACATTCCGCTCTCGGAAGGAACGTCCGCAAGCTCCCATCGCAACGCTTTCTTCGACGCGCTTAACGCAATCGAAAAGACTTTTCCGCCCGATCTGATCATCGTCTCGGCGGGATTCGATTCGCGGCGAGGTGATCCGTTGGGCGGGCTGATGCTGGAAGACAGCGACTTTGACGAGATGACAAAGCAGGTGATGGATATGGCCGATCGTCACGCTTCGGGCCGCGTCGTTTCGGTGCTCGAGGGCGGGTACAATTTGGACACGTTGGGCGAGACTGTCAGGACTCACGTTGCGGCGCTTGCTTCGTGAGATGCCCAGTGGTCTAAGGCGGGAGTCGATTCTTAACGCAAAGGCGCAAAGACGCTAAGACGCCAAGAAGAAATGAAACCCGAGCTGACAGAAAACGCGCTGCGAGTCTTGGAGAAGCGAATACTCGCACGCGATCATCACGGACGTGTCGCCGAAACTCCTGAAGACATGTTTCGACGCGTCGCGCGCAGCGTCTCCGAAGCCGATCTTCAACACAGTACGCCCGCTGATGCCGCCGCTGCTGAAGAAGCCTTCTATGAGAGCATGAGCAGTCTCGAGTTCCTGCCGAACTCGCCTACACTGATGAACGCCGGGCGGAACCTTGCTCAACTCTCGGCTTGTTTCGTGCTGCCTGTGGAAGATTCGATGGAAGGCATCTTCGGCACGCTGCGCGAAACTGCGTTGATTCAAAAGAGCGGCGGCGGCACCGGCTTCTCCTTTTCGCGGCTGCGTCCCAGAGAAGACCTTGTCGAATCAACTCACGGAGTTTCGAGCGGGCCGGTTTCATTCATGCGCCTCTACAACTTCGCTACCGAAGTGACCAAGCTCGGGGGGAAACGCGCCGGCGCCAACATGGCGATTCTCCGCATCGATCATCCCGACATCCAGGAGTTCATCGCGGCCAAAACCAATCCCCTCGAGCTGAATACATTCAACATCTCCGCCGCTGTAACCGATGAGTTCATGGAAAGGGTCAAGCAAGGCGAGAAGTATGACTTGATCAATCCGCGCACGGGCGAAGTCGCGCGGCAGTCGGACGCGCGCGAGGTGTTGGATCGAATCGTTGCGTCGGCATGGCGCAACGGCGAGCCGGGGGTGATATTCATCGATCGAATCAATCGCGACAATCCGACGCCCGAGCTTGGACAGATCGAGAGCACTAACCCGTGCGGCGAACAACCGCTGCTGCCTTATGAATCCTGCGTCCTTGGTTCAATCAACCTGGCGAAGTTCAGTCGCGACGGCGCCGTTGATTATGATCGGTTGAGGGAGGCCGTCGCGCTCGGGGTCCACTTCCTCGACAATATCATCGACGTCAGCGAGTACCCGATACCGGATATCGCGTACATCACTAAGCTGAATCGAAAGATCGGCCTCGGGGTGATGGGATGGGCGGACCTGTTGATCTTGATGGGGATTCCCTATGACTCTGAAGACGCCATCAATCTCGGCGAAGAAGTGATGGGATTCATCTCACTCGAAGCGCTAGAAGCCTCGGTCGATCTGGCGAAGCAAAGAGGTCCGTTTCCACGATGGTTTCAGGAGAGCATCTACAAGAAAGACGGCCAGGAGCAGGCTGGAAGCCTGCGCTCCCAGGAGCGCCGCAACGCTACCGTGACCACCGTTGCGCCGACCGGGACTATCAGCCTGATTGCGAATTGCTCGAGCGGCATCGAACCGATCTACTCGATTGCTTACCGCAGGCTCGCGTTCCAGTCCGAGCACATGACATTTGTTCATCCCCTGTTCGAGCAGTACGCGCGTGAACATGAATTCTACACCGAAGAGTTGATGAAAAGGGTTGCGGGAAAGGGCTCGCTTGTTGGTCTTACTGAAGTCCCCGATGAAGCTAAGCGAGTGTTCGTGACCGCGCGCGAGATCGCTCCCGAGTGGCACGTTCGAATGCAGGCGGCGTTTCAAGAACACATAGACGCGGCGGTCTCAAAGACAATCAACTTCCCTGCCGACGCTACAGTTGACGACGTGAAGCGCGCTTACGTGCTAGCTCACGAGCTTGGCTGCAAAGGCATCACGGTTTATCGGGACGGCTCGCGCGAGAAACAAGTGCTGAGCACCGAGATAGAGAGCATGACCGAACCGCTAACTCTTGCTTCAGCGTCTCAGCAAGAAATGCGGCGGCCAGAGAATCAGCTTTTGGCATTGAACATCTGTCCCGAGTGCGGCGAGACGCTGCGTCACAATGGTGGTTGTCTGTATTGCACATGTGGGTATTCGGTGTGTGTGCAGACTTGAAGGTGGTATTTCGCGTCGATAGGCTTGCCTGGAATCAAGCGGTGGCCGAGCAGGTCTACCGCAGCCTGACACTGTTCCAGACTATATACCCGATTAGCGGTTCGTAGGCGCCGTTGGCCGGCTTCATATCCAGAAACAAAACTTCACTGTGGATTGTTCTGAAGCCCTCGACCTCGATTCGGACAGGCCCGCAGATCTCGCCCTCGACGGTCTCCTGAGTGGCGGTTTCGACCGTGACCCTCTCTGTCGTTTCCAGCTTTCCGAGGCGATCGCGCCAGGCGCTGGGAAGCACCATGAAAGCCGAGCCCGTGTCTACGAGAGCGTCGCAGCGAATACCCGGCGATCTATTCGAGACGCCGTTGATCTTGACTGAGGCTATTATTCTACCCACGTCGCTAGTATACATTCTTACGACTTGAGCGCCATCTTATTCCCCGATCTGCTTTCGATACCAATCCACGGTCTTGCGAAGCCCCTCCTCAAAATCAACGGACACTCTATAGCCAAACGCTTGCTCCGCAGCTTCGATCGAAGCCTGCGAGTCACGCACGTCCCCTGCGCGCGCGGCTTCGTGAATCGGTTCGATGTCGCTGCCGAGTATCTCTTTCAGCCTCGCAAGCAGATCCAGCAGCGTGTAGCGGCCGCCGCACGCCACGTTGAAAGCCTGGCCCGCGACTCCGTCTACTTCGGCTGCAAGCAAGTTCGCATCGACCACGTTATCGACATAAGTGAAGTCGCGCGATTGAAGACCATCGCCATACACAAGCGGCGCCTTGCCATAGAGCAAAGCAGTGATGAAGCGCGGGATCACCGCCGCGTATTGAGACTCCAGATCCTGCCTCGGACCGAAAATGTTGAAGTAACGAAGCGAGACAATTTCAAAACCATAAACCTCTTTGAAGACGCTCGCGTAGTACTCGCCCGCAAGCTTCGACAGCGCATAAGGCGAGAGCGGTTGCGGAGACATTTCCTCTCGCTTGGGGAGGACCGGGGTCTCACCGTAGACCGACGAGCTCGAAGCGTAGACGACTCGCCTGGCGCCGGCATCCCGCGCCGCGAGCAGCACATTGAGCGTGCCGGTGATGTTCACTTCGTGGGTTGAGACCGGATCGGCGACCGAGCGAGGGACCGATCCAAGCGCGGCTTCATGGAAAACGACGTCAACGCCCCTGGCGGCTTTGCTTACCAATTGCGCATCGCGAATGTCGCCTCGAACGACTTCGACGCCGCCGCGAAATGATTCGAGGTTCACCTCTTTTCCCGAACTGAAATCATCGAGGACCCGAACGCGATGGCCGTCGCGCACGAGTCGCTCCGTGATGTGGCTGCCGATGAAGCCCGCTCCGCCGGTTACCAGATATGTCTGCTTTGCCATTCGCTATTCTCTTCCTCGCGTTCTTCGCGCAAAAGACTCATTTCTTAACTAGGAAATTACCAATAGCCAGACAATCGATCCCCGAACAATAAAAACCTCGCACGGCTTCGCGAGGGGTCGATACGACCGGTTCGCCAAAAAGATTAAACGAGGTGTTCAAAAGCACAGGGACGCCGCTCGCCTCGCCGAACATGGTCAGCAGCTTCCAAAACGCAGGGTTGGACTTGCGACTCACGCTGTGGACTCGCACAAGGCCGTCGCCGAACACGGCGGCCGGGATCAACTGCTGCTTTCCTGCCTTTATTTGACTGACTCCTTGAAGGAATTCATTCAACGCGCTGGGCTCAAAGAATTCCTCAGAGCGTTCTTCGGGCACGGCCGCACAAAAGGGCCGAAACTCTTCGCGGTGCTTGATGAACGCGTTCAGGTTGTCACGCATCATCTCAGTAGTCGGCGAAGCCAGGATGCTGCGAGCGCCCAGACTGCGCGGACCGAACTCCATCGCCCCGCGGAACCAACCGACGATCTTTCCCTGCGCCAGCAGCCGCGCGACTTCGGCGACCAGCTTGTCTTCGGTCAGGGAATACTCGTACAAGATTTTGCAGTTGTCGAGCACACCCTTGATCGCTTCGTCGTTGAATAGCGGACCCAGAAAGGCGTGCCGCATCTCATAAACCCGCTCGCGATTTCCTTGCACTTGATGCCAGACGTACAGCGCAGCGCCAATCGAGCAGCCCGCGTTGCCGGCGGCCGGTTGTACGAATAAACGCTTGAATCCCGCGCGCCGCTCGATGGCCGAGTTCGCGAGACTGTTGAGCGCAACACCTCCAGCCAGGCAAAGATCCTTTTCGCCGGTTCGCTCTCGATGGCGGGACGCAACCTCGCACAGCACGTCTTCGATTCGCGCCTGCAGGCTCGCGGCAAGATTGCGATGGTTCTGGGCGATGGGCTCGTCCTTTGCTCGCGGCTTCAAGCCCGCGCGCTCGAAGAAGTGATTAGAAAGCGCGGGCGACGCTCCGAAAGAAGGATCGAGGTAGTCGAGGTTCACGACCGGTAACCCATCGGACCCGACTCGTAGCAAGTCGTCGAAGACCTCGCCGAACTCGACCTTTCCAGTCGGCGCGAGCCACATCGTCTTATGCCAGTCACCGTCTGCGTCAAAGCCCAATGCCGCGGTCACTGCGCCGTAAACCATGCCAATGGAATTGGGGAACTGCGCCTCGGCGTGAAGCTGAAGCTGTTCGCGCTCGCCTGTCATGAGCGCGGCTGAGGTCATATCGCCTTTGTTGTCGACCGAGATCACCGCCGCTCGCTCGAAGCCTGAGGCGAAAAACGCGCTCGCCCCGTGCGCCAGATGGTGCGGGACTTCAATAAACTGCCCGCTCGGGTAAAGCCGCGATTCAACAAGCCGTCTCGTTCTCAGCATCTGCTTTAGACCGTTGAGGCTTTCCACAAAGTAAGGAGGAAATTCTTCAATCAAGCCGTGGTCGGCCGAGTTTATTGCTCGCGCAGAGTTGAAAGCAATCTCGCGGTGAAAACGTTTATGAGGCTCGAGATAGTAGGCGACGCAGTCAATCTTGTCGAAGCCGATACCGGCGCGCTCGAGACAAAAGTCAATAGCGCGAAAGGGCAGCCCGCCGGCGTAGTTCATCCCGATGTGCCGTATGCGAGCAAGCTTTTCTTCTTCGATGGCGGCGATGACTCGCCCGTCTTGAATCAGCGCCGCCGCTGCGTCTCGCTCTTGTCCCGAGATACCAAGGATGTTCATCAAATCGCTACCGTTCCGATGTGCTTCGAGTGGGATGAATACCATTAACATTCGCCGGAAGGCTTTTCAAGCTGGCGTCATCGGCTGCGCGGAGACGTACTATTCTCACACGCTCGCGCATAAGCCTCGGCGGGCCTTCATACCCTGGTAGAGTTGGGAGGATTGTGTCGCGTGCTTGCCTCTGGATTCACATTCCGCCTTGCATGGGAAACTGTGAAGTACAGCGCTTGATTCATCGCGAGAACAAGCATAGGCTCGCAACGGCAAGTAATGAGCTTGCGTTGAGAGTAACTCTCTGGGGGGAGGAGACTATTGTCAAAGGTTGCTGAAGCCGGAGGAATAGTCGTCAGATTCGACGACGCAACGCCGCGTATTCTCATTGTCAAAGCCAAACAGAATCCGAATCACTGGATTTTTCCCAAAGGACACATCGAGGCAGGCGAATGCGCGAAGGAGGCGGCGATTCGCGAAGTGCGAGAGGAAGCTGGAATCGAAGCGACGGTGCTGTCTCGCGCGGGCGCCTTGGAGTTTGACTATGAGGGCGAGACTATTGAAGTCGAGTTCTACGTGCTCGCGTACACTCGGACGCTTGGAGGGGGCGAGCAACGCGAGTCCCGCTGGTGTATGCCCGAAGAAGCGCTCAATCTACTTACCTTTGACGACGCGAAGGACATGCTTCGCTCCTCGCTGATGATTCTCGAAAAGCACCATAACCGCTGATTAGAAGTTGAACCTGAGCGCGACGTTGGGAGGCGTAGGGATGAAGACCACCGAAGTCTTTGTTGAGCAAGTTCTGATCGGGGTACTTGTCATGCTGAATCTGGGACTGATCTTTTCTCCGGAAATCACCAGTCATGTAAAACAGCTCGACAGCCCTTCCCGCACAGCCGTGATCGCCGCTGCCGTGATCGCGACGGCTTATCTAGTCGGAATCGTTTTTGATAGATGCGCTGACACGTTGCTGGAGGACATGGAGCGACATTGCCGGTTGCAAACGGCTCTTCAGGGGAAGAAAGCGCCGCTCAAGTGGGACCCTTTCCCTGAGGACCGATACCGGATGAAAATCCTCCAGAACGCTGAAGCATCCACTTACGCGAACTACATTCGCACTCGCATTCGACTATCCCGGGCGTTGGCGATATTGATTCCGGGTTTGTCCGTTTCGTTCTTGCTTAATAGAGCGAGGGTACGAGACGCCCAGTGGATCGCAGCAGCGGTGTCACTAGGCGTGATTTATGGCGGCGCTCTTGTGGCCCAACTTATTCGCGGTATGAAGATCGAGGCTGGCTCACTTTGGTACAAACCGCCGAGGACGAACGATCGCGCCGCGGTTAATGGGTACCTCGAAAAAAAGAAGTGTCTAAAAAAGACCGTTCTATGGTGGTTCGCAGTTCGCGAGCCTGCCTTCTGGGGATTTACACTCCTGACAGCTTTAGGGCTCTGGCTTGCCTCGCAGGCGGATCGGCGCGCCTTTCTCGCTGTACCATTTGTAACTATCGCGCTCACGCTGCTGACTGGTTGGACGTGGTGGAGGATCACGAAGACTTTCCTGGCATTTCTGAGAGACTACTCAGCTCACACATCTCAAAGCACCACGGTCTAAAGCGCGCGGACCTAACGCCAGCGTTCCTATTTGCGTAACTGCAAGAGATTGAAAGTCTCTCCTCGAATGCTACTTGTCTGAAGCGATCTCAGTCTGAGGTTGCAACCTTATTCGGTCGAAGCATAATCCGGCTGAGGCCGAGAAGACGTCTAGTTCGGCCGCGACATAGCAGCGCATTTCGCTAGCTCGCAGGAACCAAAATGGAAACCGAACACCGGATCATCGACGCATGGATGCAGCACCCGACGCCGGGTTTTAGCCAACACGCTATGTTTGAGTCCTTGCGCCGGTGGACCCGCGGCGAAGCCATGAGCTCGGACATCCCGCTTGAAACAACCATCGCAACAATGGACAAGGGAGGCGTTCGGATGGGGCTCATCTCAGCGTGGTGGGGACCTCAAGGCCCGCTCATCGAAAACGACGAGGTTGCGAGCTTCGTCCGAGCGTATCCGGACCGGCTCATAGGCATTGCATCTGTAGACCTCTACCGGCCGATGGACGCCGTCCGCGAATTGAGACGTTGTGTGCGTCAGCTCGGGTTTCGAGGCTTGAGAATCATCCCGTGGCTGTGGAACCTGCCGCCGGATGATCGCCGGTATTATCCGCTGTACGCCGAGTGCGTCGAGCTGGGCATTCCGTTTTGTCTTCAGGTGGGACACACAGGTCCGTTGTGCCCATCAGAGCCCGGGCGCCCAATTCCCTATCTCGATCATGTCGCGCTCGAGTTTCCTGAGCTCATGATTGTAGCCGGTCATATTGGTTACCCTTGGACTGCCGAGATGATATCTCTGGCGACCAAGTATCCAAATGTTCATATCGATACCTCTGCTTACAAAAGCAGTCGATATCCGCGAGAGTTGGTGGACTACCTGCGCAGCCACGGGCGCAAGAAGGTGCTCTTCGGCTCCAATTATCCGATGTTGACGCCTCAGGACTGCTTGCGCGATCTGGCTTCTCTCGAACTCGACGATGAGACGACGCGAATGTTCTTGTATGAAAACGCTCAGCGAGTATTCTCGATGACCCCGAGAGAATGAGTGCCACATGAAGACCACCGCGCTCTCGAGCTTGATCAGGGGAATGGTGCTGCTCATGTGCACTGCGACCTGCGGCGCCGACGGCCCGGCAAGGGCGCACATCGTGATACTCTCGACTACAGATCTGCACGGCAACATTTACCCGATCGACTACAACACAAACAGACCTGAAGCGCGCAGTCTAGCTCGCGTCGCCACGGTTGTGAAACAGGCGCGCAAGGAAGACCCCGGCCTGCTCCTGCTCGATTCCGGCGATACGATTCAAGGCACGCCGCTCACCTTTCATCACGCCAGGATAAACAACAAACCGGCCGATCCGATGATGGCGGTGATGAGCGCTATCGGGTACGACGCGATGGCCGTCGGAAACCACGAGTACGAATTTGGCTTGGAGGTGCTCAACAAAGCACGCCGCGAAGCTCGATTCCCGTGGCTGTCTGCGAACACGTATAAGAAAGGAACCGATCAAAACTACTTCGAGCCATTCATCGTGAAACAAGTCAAAGGCGTGCGCATCGGCATCATCGGCCTGACGACCCCCGGCATGCCGAGCCTTGGTGATCCCGAGCTTACCTACTCGAGGATCGAAGTGCGCGAACCCGTGACCGAAGCGAAGAAGTGGACTGCCGTGCTGCGCGAAAAAGAACACGTTGATCTGGTCGTCATCGCTATGCACATGGGCCTCGAAGCGGATCTGCGAACCGGCGAAGTGTTTCCTGGGCAAATGCCCAACGAAAACGCGGCGCTTGCGATAGCCGAACAGGTCCCGGGGGTCGATGTGATTCTGATGGGTCACACGCATCGGGAAGTGCCTTCGGTTTACATAAACGGCGTGCTGCTAGCCCAGGCTGACAAATGGGGGCGAAGCCTTGCGCGTGTAGACGTGTATCTGGAAGCGATAACGCCGTCCCGGCGCTGGCGCGTTGTAGCTAAATCCGCCCGCACTATTCCAATAGGAGACCAGGTGGAGGCTGATCCTGAGATCCTTTCAATCGCTGAACCTTATCACCGTGAGACGCAGGCCTGGCTCGATCAAGTCATTGGCGATTCGCCCGTTGAATTGAAAGCGGGCGAAGAACGGTTTCGCGATACGGCCATTCTCGACCTCGTGCATCGAGCTCAGTTGGAAGCGGGCAACGCGGAAGTGTCAACCGCCATGAGCCTGAACCCAAAAGCGCGTATCCCGAAAGGTCCGGTGACCGTGCGCGACATCATCGGGTTGTATGAGTACGAAGCCGCGCCGCTCGTCGTCGAAGTCACCGGCAAACAGTTGAAGGAAGCACTCGAGCATTCATCCCGGCATTTCGGGGCGTACAAACCAAACAAGCCATTGCTGGAACTCATCGACGAGAGATTTCCCGGCTACACATATGACGTTGCGGAAGGGATCACCTACGATCTGGATATCTCCAAGCCGGTCGGGCAGCGCATTCTGAACATGCGCTTTCGAGGGCAGCCGGTGAGCGCAAATCAAAAGTTGCGTTTGGCCACCAACACTTTCCGTGTGAACGGCGGCGCCGGCTACACCATGTTCAAAGATGCGCGTGTCATTTCCCGTTCAAACAAAGAACTGCGCGAGCTGATCATCGACTGGGTAAATCGCAACCGTCATGTTCCAGCAACAGCGACAAACAACTGGAGGCTGTTGCCTGAGACGGCGCGTTGATCTAGTTCCGACACTCTCGCGAAATAGCCCGACAGATTGAAAAGGTGAATACGAAATCCGTGCGAATCCGTCAAACCCGTATCATCGGTGGTCTATGAGTTCCTAAGAATCACATTGCCAGCGCCCATAGACCACGGATGACGCTGATTCGGCCGATTTGCGCGGATACCCCTCCTTTCACTAGCGTCGTCGAAGTCGTCTTGCTGTCGATTCCCGTCTTAGATAGAATCCAGCCAATCTCGTAGCTTTCACCGGTGGAGCCCAATATTTCAGGAGGGACTACAGCCATGTACGCCAATCGACTATCGCGGATTCTGGTGTTATTTCTTGCTTTCACGACCGCGGTGGCGGCACAGCAACCCGCGAAGCGCCCGCTCAAACTCGACGACATCCCACGAGTTCGCGAAGTGCGCGATCCGCAGATCTCGCCCGATGGAAAATGGGTGGCTTATGTCGTCTCGGCCATCGACGTGAAGGAAGACAAGAGCAACGCGCATATCTGGATGGCCGGCTTCGACGGCAAGTCCGATCGCCAAATCACCTGGAGCATGGATAGCGAATCGTCGCCGCGGTGGAGCCCTGATGGGAAATACCTGTCGTTCACCTCGTCGAGGCCTGGCAAGACCAAGGGTAACCAGGTGTGGCTGCTCGATCGCAGCGGCGGTGACGCCATGCAGCTCACCGAATTGAAAGGACGATTGCAGGGCTACGAATGGTCGCCCGATTCGAAGCGATTGGCGTTGGTTGTCGGCGACCCCGATCCTGAGGCTGACGCGAATACTCCTCCAACTCCGGAGGCCGGCGCGACCGGCGCGCAAGGCGCCGCCGCAAGGCCAAAAGCGCCTAAGCCGATCGTTATCGATCGCTACAAGTTCAAGCAGGACGGGCAAGGCTACCTTCTCTCGGGACGCCACAGCTACATCTATCTGTTCGACATCGAGAGTAAAAAGCTGGACCGGCTGGGAACCGGCAAGTGGGACGAGGCTGTCCCTTCGTGGTCAACGGACGGCAGCCGCATAGCCTACATGAGCAATCACGCGGAAGACCCGGACCGCGAGCCGTCAGCCCAGATTTTCGTTGCCGACGCAAAGCCCGGTTCCGCTGAAAAGCAGTTGACCCAGGCAACCAGCCGAGGCGGCCGTTCGCGTCTGGAATGGAGCGCCGACGGCAAATGGATCGCGTTCCTTGAAGGTGATGAGAAGAAGTACAGCGCCTACGGCATGAGCCATCTGACGATTGTCGCCTCCGACGGGAGCGGCGCGCCCACTCGCATGAAGGCTGTTGAAGCGCTCGACCGCGGGGTCTCCTCGCCTAGCTTCAGCGCCGATGGCAAGACCATTCGCTTTCTGGTCACCGACGATCGCTCCGTCTATCCGGCGCAGGTTAACCTTGCCGCCGGCGCCGTCGAGCGATTGATGCCGCCGCCCATCGTGATGTCGAGTTGGGACTCGGCGGCTGGACGCTCGATCGTTCTCTCGGGCGGCAACACAAAGCACACAGAAGTCTATGCCGTGGAAGGCGGCGCTCTGCGGCAGATCACCCATCACAACGACGCGTTGTTTTCGGAGCTCGATATCGCATCCACCGAAGAGGTCAATTTCCGGAGCAAGGACGGCACTGAAGTGCATGGCTTGCTGACCTACCCGGTCGGTTATGTGAAAGGCGCCAGGGTCCCGTTGTTGCTGCGGATCCACGGCGGTCCGAACGGCCAGGATCAGCACTCGTTCAGCTTCGAGCGGCAGTTCTTCGCGGCGAACGGCTACGCTGTGCTGGCGGTGAACTATAGAGGCAGCTCCGGCCGCGGTATGAAATACTCGCGCTCGATCTTCGCTGACTGGGGACACTACGAAGTCGAGGATTTGCAGGCCGGGGTGGATCACGTGATCAAGATGGGCGTTGGGGACCCGGATCGGTTGGGAATCGGCGGCTGGAGCTATGGCGGAATCTTGACCGACTACATGATTGCCAGCGATACGCGCTTCAAGGCGGCGACCAGCGGGGCGGGCACGGCATTCACGGTCGCGTTCTACGGGACGGATCAATACATTCTTCAATACGACTACGAGATCGGTCCGCCGTGGGACCCGAAAGCGTGGGAGACTTACCAGAAGATCTCCTATCCGTTCCTGCACGCCTATCGCATCAAGACGCCGACGTTGTTTCTCGGCGGCGAGCGCGATTTCAACGTGCCGATCCAGGGAGGCCAGCAGATGTATCAGGCGCTCAGGAGCCTGGGCGTCGATACACAGATGATTATCTATCCGAACGAGAATCACGGCATCCAGCGGCCGAGCTACCAGCGCGATCGGTATGAGCGATACCTTGCGTGGTACGACAAGTATTTGAAGAAGGCTCCGGAGGCGACAACGGCCGCTCCGGGTGTACGGTAGCGGTGTCTTAACACGGTCCAGCGTCTCGCTCAGTTGATCAACTAGGGGAACAAGTCGGGCGGCGAGACAATGCAAACACGTTGTGTTAGTAGGAGAGTTCGATAGAGACATGTCTATGCCTAGAGTCTTTGAGTCGAGTAGCTATCAGGTATCTGAAGTTCGCGCTGTCAAAGTTTGGTTTGATGACGATAATATTTGGCTCGGCCTCGAGGACGGACGTCAAGTGTCGACGCCGTTAGCCTTTTACCCACGGCTTCTGAATGCGACCAAAGAACAGCGAGAGAACTACGAATTCATCGGTCCTGGCATTGGCATTCATTGGGAAGACCTGGACGAAGATCTGAGTGTCGAAGGGATTGTTCTGGGCAGAAAAGATCGGACGTCAAATTGGACGAATTAGACTTGCTTGGAGGTCAGACAATGGCGTCCAGCGGAATAGCCTACCAGCGCGATCGGTATGAGCGGTACTTGCGTGGTACGGCAAGTCCACGAAGTCTGCAAGAGGCAGCAGGCAGACGCAGACTTGTTGTCAAACGGCAAACCAATGGGACGAATGGCACACCGCGTCCAATGAAAGCGCTAACCCTTCGGTCCAGCGGACCGCCTTCGGCGGCCGCTAAACTCAAGCGTTAAGCACAAGCGCGCCCTCTGGAGAAAACCCTATATGAAAGTTCAAAGCATGTCTCCGGGACAATTTCTTGTCACCGAACATCGGAACATCGCTGCGACCGCACTGGCTCAACGAACTATTGATCGGATCGAGATGCCGGTTCGCGCACCAGATGCAGCTCAGTCCGCAACACAGGTTGCCACCTTTCTGCAAAGCAGCACTGTACAACAGGCACTCTCGGAATTACAGCGCCTAAATAAACCGATTGGTAGCCTACAACTTGATTTGTCTTTGAAGGCGCCCTTAATCGCGGATGCCGCTAGCGCTGGAGTCGACCTTTCCCCTTTGTTTGAGGCACTGAGCACCAAGAGGGAAGTGAAGGCTAAAGGCGACAGTCCACCTCGAACGGTTTTGCAGGGCGTTCTCCTTGGCGGCGCCGTGTCGTGCATTTTGAATGCTGTAAAGCCAAGCGGCAATCCTGTTTTGCTTACTTTGGGCCTTATGGTGGCCGGTGGAGTCTTATGGACTCACGTTAACAGCTTTGAGATCGGCCTGAATAAAGATGGCAGTGTGAGCGGTAAAATCGGCTTGTGATCAGTGGTCTAAGCATGCGCTGGAGTGAACCGTCGAGGCTATCACGCCCGCCGTGTTGGGCCGTCGGCGTCGGCACTAGTTGCTCGTAACAGTCGCTTTCCTAGTAGCGAGGCGCCTCGGAGGCCCTTGATGCCACAAGTCGCTCGCCTCCCACAGCAACGTCACTGATACAGGCCACCAGGACGAAGCTAATAGCCAAAGGTGAGGTAGTGCAGTGCTCGTGAAAATTTCTTTTCACGCAAGCTCACTCGATTTGAGCCCGGACTTGAAAGCAATTGCCAGAAGGACCAACACGGCCGCTGTGAGAATCAACGACAGCGCTGACCCAAACGGCTGATTGAGTTGCGCGAATTGATTCTGAATCAGGTTGCCGATCATCACCGACTTCGCGCCGCCTAACAGATCAGGCGTGATGAACGCGCCGAGCGACGGTATGAATACAAGCACGATCCCCGCAATCAAACCGGGACGTGAGAGCGGCAGAGTGATCTTAAAGAAGGTCCAGAACCGATTCGCTCCCAGGTCCTGCGCAGCTTCCAACAGCCGGACGTCCAATCGATCCAGCGCAACATAGATCGGCAAGATCATAAAAGGCAACTCGCCGTAGACCTGTCCGACCAGTACGGCAAAATCCGAGTATAGTAATTTAAGCGGCGCATCGATAAGACCCGTGTTCATCAGCGCGGAGTTGATCACCCCTTCGCTTCTGAGCAACAACATCCAAGCGTAAGTCCGAATCAAGAAGCTGGTCCAAAACGGAATGACCGTCAGCACCAACAACGTGCGCTTCCATCGCTCCGGCGCGCGCAACGCGAGATAGTACGCGACCGGATAACTCACAACGGCGCACAGCAGAGTTGTTGTCGTTGTGATCCAAATCGTCCTCCAGTAAGCGCGCAGGTACAGCGGGTCCAATGCCCGAAGGAAGTTCGAAGGCGTGAACTCGTAGATCGTCTTCCCGTACGCGCCGCGAGTCGCGAGGCTGACAATCAAGACGATCGCCAGCGGCGCCACTATGGCAAGCCCGAGCCACAGAACCGCGGGTGCAAGCAGCAAATTGGCGCGTGTGTTTCTTCTCATTTCGATCACCGGCTCGCAGGGACTAACACTCAGTTTGATGGATCGCAGATCGAGACTTCAGCCGCCAATCCCGTAGGGATGTCCTGTCTGTAGAAGCGCCGTGCGTGAGGGTTCTTGACTCCGTCAGGAGTCACCTCGTCCCGCAGAAACGCGGCTTGCCGGAGGACAGGTAACTCCTAACGGAGTTACAGAACCATGACGCACTGACCTTCTATGGACAGGTGATCCCTACGGGATCGGCAGCCCGACGTTCTCGTTCCGCGATCTATTGACTGAGCGCTAGTGCCGCTTCCACACAGGAACCATCATAGCTCTCTGACCCGCGGCCTCCGATTCAATCATCTCGCCGGCGTCGTATCCGCGTTCCCTAAGCGCACTCGGGATGAGCGGCTCGGTCTCGTGCTCGTACGTGACAACCGCCACCCAGTAATGATCGGCCTCGATCCCGCTCAAGCTGTCAGCGAACGATATCTGGAATCTCGTTTCGCTCGCCTGATCGAGATAGAACTGGATCGTATTGCCTATGTTTGAATCCGTGACATAAACCTCGACCGGCCCTTGCCCCGGTTCGGCCTGAATCATACTTAGAACCAACGGCTCCCACGCGATCTGACGCCGGGCGGTCATCTCCGTAAATCCGCTGAGAGCTGACCAGCAAACCATCAGGCCGACGGCGCCTATCCGAACCGGACGCGTGTTCAGACTGTAGGCCGCTGCTGCAACTATCAACAAATATGCCGGCGCAGCGATGATTAGATAGCGAAACGCCCACACCGATTGAGGCAGCAGATGGCTCGCAACGAAAGCCAGAGCGACCGGCGCGAAGGCAAATAGCGCGAGCCACCAAAAGGCCATCGCGTAAGGCTTGTTCTCACGCCCGCGGCGGAGACGCCAGCCCCACACAGCCACCGGCGCAAGGAACGCAAGCATCACCAGCGCCGTCCCAAAAACCTTCCAGCGATAGCTCAACGGGCCATTGAGGTTGCCGTAGTAGCCGACAAGCTCTGACGCCGGCGGCGGCCGGTTCCAGACGAAGTTCACCCGGCTGGGATTGACCCGCGCGGCCTTCGCGACAAACCAGACCCAGGGCGAAAAGCAAAGGGCGAGAAAAGCGGCGGCAAATGCGAATAAGCGCAGTCGCTCGCGTTTCCAGATCGACAAGAACATCAGCTCCAGCGCTATGATGACCCAACCGTAGTAATGGGTGAATACCATTAGCAAGTTCACGGCGCACAGCATCGTTTGAGTCTTCCTGCTGCCCGCATCTTGATTTATGAGCTTTGCGAAGAGCCACAGCGATGTCAGTGTCAGTAAAAACAGGAGACTGTACATTCTGAGTTCTTGAGCGTGGGTGATCAGAAGTCCGTTGATCGCCATGAGCCACAACGCGAGATTCATAGCTGCCGGCTCCAGCCTGAGATCGCGACACAGAGCGAAGAACGGAATCACCGAAGCGATTGACAATAGCGCAGGCAGCAGCTTCAACCATAAGAGTGACTGGCCGCCGACTCCGATCCAAACTTTCAGCAGCATGTAAAACAGCGGCGGGTGTACGACGTCTCCTACAACAGATTCGAGCAAGCTTCTCCAATCCTGAGCCGCCGTCCACAGCGTAAAGACTTCATCGCCGAACAGACCATAAGAGGTAAGGCGCCAGAACCTGGCCGCGACAAATATCGCCGCGATAACCGTGAATAGAGAAAGCGAGAGCTTTCCAGGATGCCGCTCATCGCGCTTTTCCAGGCAGAGCCGCGAGCCGCGGGATTCCACGATTTGCGACGTTGTGGCCGATGTGCTGTGGGTGGAAACGCTCACGAGTTGCTATGGGCCGCTTCTAACTTGAGATGATTCATCCCTTGAGCATCACTGCGCTGTCAGGTTCCCATTTGACGGACACCGTCTCACCGATTCGCTCCCGTGTCGATTGAAACGGTTGTCGGTTCTGCTCCATTACCGTGACGGCCTGCCCGTCCTCTAACGTCACCTTCAACTGTGTGGTCTCGCCGAGATAGACCGCCGACTCGATCTTGCCACTGAGCACGTCCGGTTCAACTTCCGACGAAATGCTGATCTTCTCCGGCCTGATCAGCACACGGACACTGTCGCCTTGTTTAACTCCGTTGGCTCGCACGCTGGTCGTGGCGGCGCCGATTCGTAGAGTAGAACGTTCCTCGTTCACCGATTCGATCGTTCCAACGATGACATTCGATACGCCGATGAAGCTCGCGACGAACTCCGTCAGCGGACGCTCGTAGATTTCTTCCGCGCGGCCTATCTGTTCGATGCGTCCGGCGTTCATTACAACAATCGTGTCGCTCATAGTCAGCGCCTCTTCCTGATCGTGAGTGACGTAGATGAAGCTAATGCCTAAACGGCGCTGCAAACTCTTCAGCTCGAGCTGCATCTGCTTTCTCAGTTTCAAATCAAGCGCGGCCAGCGGCTCATCGAGCAGCAAGACGTTCGGCTCGACCACCAGCGCGCGAGCGAGCGCAACTCTCTGCTGCTGACCGCCGGACAGTTCGCCCGGCTGACGCTCATCAAGCCCTTTCAGACGGACCATCTCGAGCGCGTCCGCGACACGACGCTTGATCTCGGCGCGCGCGATGCGTCTGCGTTCGAGCCCAAAGGCGACGTTGTCAAAAACGTTCAGATGAGGGAAGAGTGCATAGTGCTGAAACACGGTTGTGACGTTGCGCTGATGCGGCGAAAGCCCGGTGACATCGCTCCCGCTGAGAATCACACGGCCTGCGTCCGGCGAGTCAAACCCGGCTATCATTCGGAGCAGCGTCGTCTTGCCGCAACCCGAGGGACCCAGCAACGTCAAAAACTCGCCTCGCTCCACAGCCAGCGAAACCGAGGCGACGGCGGTCACTTCGCCGAAGCGCTTTGTGACGTCTCGTAGTTCTACTTCATATAGTTCTTCCATTGCTTGCCATTGCTTACGGGGCTCTGTAAATGAACTCTGTTGGCGCGCGATTATATCACACGAGATTTTTCTTTCTGTCATCGCTCATCTGTCGTAAATCGCTATGCTAGAGACCGCTACATGGGCTTCACTCGGAGTATCCGTGCGAATCCGCCGAATCAGCGTCATCCGTGGTCTATGCGACATTGGCAATGCGATTCCTACGAACTCATAGACCACCGATCACGCGGGTTTGACGGATTCGCACGGATTTCGTACCCACTTGATCGCCACTGTTACAAGTCACTAGAATCGCAAACAGGAGGACGTCATGAGCGACAAGATCAAGGTTTACCAGAAGCCGACTTGCAGCAAGTGCAGAACGACTATCGGGCTGCTCAAAGATCGAGGCGCAGCATTCGAGGCGATCAACTATTACGAGAAACCGCTCAGCATTGAAGAACTGCGAAAGCTGATCGATAAGCTGGGCATCGCCCCACGCGATCTGCTCCGCAAGAGCGAGCACGTCTATCGCGATCTCAAGCTTGCCCATCGCGAGCTGACCGATGATGAACTCATCGAGCTGATGGTTGAAAACCCAGACCTCATTCAAAGACCAATCGTCGTAAAGGGCGACAAAGCCGTGCTGGGCCGTCCGCCGGAGAACGTCGAAGAGCTGCTGTGAACAGTTGTGTGAGCGCCGCGTAAGTCTCGCACGGCAATCGCCGAGTTCTAGATCGAGCGGACGCTGTCTGAGATTGCGAGGCCGACTGCTGCAATACAGACGGAGGCATCCCGAGCAGAGCCTTTGGCCCAACAAGTTATCGAAGCTTCGCTCGCGGAATATTTTTTGCAGCAATCACGTCGCGGACTGCGTCTTATGAATTGACGGAATAAAGTTTGGATTTAGCCTTTTACTAGATGAGGACACGACGATGACTATGAAAATACTAGCTTTTCTTAGAAACCACTCGCACTACTGGGGTATACCCCATCCTCGCAGCGCGGACACTCGCCTGATTCAGACGTGTTACGAATGTGGCGCGGAGCGCGAATTGACGATCGAATTGCGCGCGTCGCCCTTTGACAACATCACCGCTCCAGTACCTGGCGACAACCTCGCCGCTTGAAGGGCGCACGCAGCGTCATCTATCAATCCGTCGCTTCGGCGACTGAGCCATCCTGCTTCACATAGCGCGCGCCGCACGCGGCACAAGTCGAGCGCTCAGTTGCATTGGCATGCCGCGACATATCGAGCTTCACACCGCACTGACACATCCAACCAACTACCCGGCCCGGATTCCCGACAACAATCGCGTAGTCGGGGACGTCGCGAGTCACCACCGCACCCGCTCCGATGAAGGCGTATCGCCCGATGGTGTGACCGCAAACCACGGTCGCGTTCGCTCCGATCGACGCGCCTCGCTTCACCAACGTCTTCCGATATTCATCCTTGCGCGAAACATGACTGCGCGGGTTCGTCACGTTGGTGAACACCATCGAGGGTCCGCAGAACACGTCGTCTTCAAGCTCGACTCCAGTGTAGATCGAGACGTTGTTTTGAATCTTAACGTTGTCGCCGATGCGAACCTGAGGAGAGATGACCACGTTCTGGCCGATGTTGCAGAGGCGACCGATTTTTGACCCTGCCATGACGTGAGAGAAGTGCCATATCCTGGTGCCTTCGCCGATCTCGCATGGTTCATCGACGTAGCTGGATTGGTGAACGAAGTAGTTTCTTTCCATGGATCACTCGCGGACTAACCACAAAGGCGCCAAGACACTAAGGGGAAAGGGACGCGTGATCCGTTGATCACCTTTGTGTCTTTGTGCCTTTGTGGTTAGATCCCCTGCTCATAATTCAATCGGAGTTCCGCCCGCCGCCAGCGACCGCTCGGCCGCATCGAGCACGCGCAAAACACGCAGTCCGCTTTCGCCGTCCGTTAGCGCCTGTCGCCGGGTCTCGATGCACTCGAGGAATTGCAAGCACTGGAGACGAAGCGGCTCGGCTGTGTCGAGCACTTCAGCGACGCCTTCGTTCCTTCGTGTGACAGGCTCGCCATTCACGAACTCGACTCCTTGATCGTACACAATCAACTTGTCGTACTTTCGGACATCGTCAAAGACCGCCATTCGTCTCGATCCGACCACGACCAGGCGCTGCTCCTTGTACGGGTGCAGCCAGCTCACAAATATGTGCCCGCGAACGCCGGTTGGGAACTCTATGTTGGTGACGGTCAC
This sequence comes from Acidobacteriota bacterium, assembly GCA_038040445.1. Classification (NCBI taxonomy): domain Bacteria; kingdom Pseudomonadati; phylum Acidobacteriota; class Blastocatellia; genus Candidatus Onstottus; species Candidatus Onstottus frigus. The sequence continues at coordinate 55,083 of JBBPIG010000032.1, forward strand.
ATCGGCGATGCTTGGTTGAAGATAAGCCCCGCCGGTGACGGCAACGCGGGCGGGCCAGGCGCCAACCAGCCGCAAAATGATTGCGATGTCGTGCGGGGCGAAGCTCCACAGGATGTTCTCTTCCCTTCTCACCTTTCCCAGGTTGAGACGATTAGAGTAGATGTATCGCAGCTTGCCGAGTTCACCCGATTTGATCAGCTCTCGAAGTCTCAACACCGCGGGGTGATACTCGAGCAGATGGCCTACCATCAGCACCGCGCCCCGCTCGCCGGCTAGCTTCACCAGTCGCTCCCCTTCAGCCACATCGAGCGTCAGCGGTTTCTCGACGAGCACATCCTTGCCTGCTTCGATTGCGGCTCGCGCCATCTGATAGTGAGTTTCCGCGGGCGTCGATATCACCACGCCGCGAACGTCCGCGTCGGCAAACGCGCTTCTGAAATCGCTCTCGATCGCAACATCAGGAAACCTCTCCGCGATTATATCGAGCGACGACCGGCTCGTATCGCAAACCATGCTGAGCGCGCCCAGCTCGTGAAAATTCCTCACGTGGTTGACGCCCCAATAGCCTGCGCCTATGACCGCTATTTGCCGCTTCGCAGTCTGTTCGAATTCAGTTTTCATCTATGCGCTGACATTCTTCCCGCAGCTAAAGCAGAACTGTGCCGTCGCAGGCAAAGAGACCTGGCAGTTCGGGCACTCGATCGACTGCTGTGCGGGCGATGAAGTGTAAACTGCGGGCGGCGGCCCATAGCCATCCTGCGGAGACGAAGCTTGCAGGAAACTCCGCGCGCCCTGCACCCCGAAGCAATCGCGATATGCAACAGCACTGATCGTGAACATCAGGGGCCAGCTAGCGAGTAGTCCAACATAACAGGCGTAGCTTCCGGCTGATGCGATCAATTGAACCACGAAGGCGAAAAGGGTGAACATTAGAAGATTGGGTTGCGTGACATCGCGGCTGGCGCGCATAGCTTCAAAGACTCCGAGATTCCGCTCGACGATCAGCGGCATCGTAAAGATGAGAAGCCCGGAGACGATAAGACCAGGTATCACGCACAGCATCATGCCGAGGGAGACGAGCACGAAGTGTATGAGCATCGCTCCCAGCAAGCGCCAGTAACAATCTCGAGCCGAGAACAGATCACGAAATTCTACGCGCCCACCGCGAAGCTGCTTGAACGCCGCACGGTATGCTCCCCCCATCAAAAGGACCGAGAGGGGCATCAAGACGATGATGAGCGCGAACATCCCAAGATAAAGAAACAGAATTGCTATCACGGGCATTTGCGGTGGGGCGCCGCGCGGGCCCGGCGCCATCATCGTCGCAAACATCATCAGATACATGACCAGGATGAACGCGCCAATCGGAACAACCACTGCCACGAAGAAACCAAGTGACAGCGTCACCCATCCCTTCCATTGTTCCGTGAACATCTTCCAGCCTTCGCTTATCCAATCGCCAAAGCGAACTTGTGGTGGTGCAGGGTTATTGTTCATCGTCGAAGCCGTGGGTTAGCCTCCTTTTTGATTGTCTGATTTGATCCCTGTGCGAGTGTTCGGATGAAAGACTGGGCGATCAATGATTCGTTCGGTTTGGATCGTCGATGCCGAACACGTCTCGATAAGCGACGGCAGTTGCCGAGATCATCCACGGCAGTGTTATCAGCGCACCGATCCCGCAGCCTATTACGCCGCCGACTGAAATCGCCGCGAACACCAGGCCAACGACCCACCACATGAACGCGTCCCGCGAGAACACGAGCCTGGCGACCTGGTTAATCGCCTTCGCCACGTCCCACCCGCGCTCGAGGATATGCGAGGTCGTGAACCCCACCATCAAGAATAGCAATGGCGTCGCGGCCGCGCTCAGCAGGCCGAAGAAGGCGTTGTTATTACCAATCCCACCGAGTCCAATGTAGATCGCTCCGAAAATCAGCGCGGTCAAGAATGCCTGGAGAAAGTACCCTCGCCAGTTGAACAGATCGCCGATCTCGGGCCGTTCCCCGCGCATCGTCTTGAACGCCATTCGGAACATTCCCATCAGCAGCGGGCCTGCGAGTATCCCCGCCGTCGCCGCGCTCAACAATCCGCCGAGCAGCGTGGCGAGAGACATCAGAGCCCAATTCTCCTTATAGACTTGCCACCCGCCCGATAACCAATCGCCAAGCGAGATGTGAGGCTGTCCCGTCTGAACCGGCGGCTGATACTGCGTTGGATAAGGAGGAGGGTAATAAGGCGTAGGTGTCGGGATACTGTACCCAACTCCAGCCGGCGGCATTGTCGGAGAAGTAAGACCGGGCTGAACCGGCGTCGTCTCGCGAGCCGATTCGGCTTGCGGACTCAGTATCCACGTTGTTGCCTCTTCACCCTCGAGGTGCTGAGGCATGCCGCATTGGCGGCAAAACTTCTCATCTTCGTCAACATTCCTTCCGCAGTTCGGACACCATTTTGCCATCCTTCGCTCCGTGATTCCCTAACGATGAATGCTATGACATTGTTGCGACGTGGTTCAATGTGACGCGTGACTCAAGCTCGCGGTCGGGAAGGGTCGGGAAGGGTGGCTTGCCCCCGCTGCCTCGATTTGAAAGCAACTTCAAGTCTCAACAAGGACAGCGGGGGCAAGCCACCCTTCCCGACCGCGAGCTTGAGTCACGCATCACGTTTCACGCATCACCATGGACACCGACCGGGAGCCTTCAACAATCCTTCCGATATCGAAGTGCGCTTCGCCTCGCCGATCGAGATGTTCGCGCACCGCGCTGGCATCGTCAGGGCTCGCGATGACAACCATCCCGATTCCCATGTTAAAAGTACGGTACATCTCTCTTTCCGAAACGTTGCCGATTCGGCCGAGCAGATCAAACACCCGCAGCACTGGCCACGATCCGGCATTGATCTCAGCCGCCGTGCCTTCGGGCAAGATGCGCGGGATGTTCTCGAGCAAGCCGCCGCCGGTGATATGCGCGAGCCCCTTCATCGCGCCCGATTCCAAAAGGCCGTCGAGGGCCCCGAGATAACTGCGGTGTGGCTTCAACAGCTCCTGAGCGGCAGTGCAGCCCAACTCGTCGATATGCGCGCCGGGCGGATAAGCGGCTACCTCGAAGAGCAGCTTGCGCGCGAGGCTGTAGCCATTAGTGTGCAATCCCACCGACGGCAAGCCTATCAAAGCGTCTCCCGGCGTGACGCGCGAGCCGTCGATGATATGAGCCCGATCGACCAGGCCGACGATGAAGCCCGCGACATCATACTCTCCGTCGGCGTAGAAGCCGGGCATCTCGGCGGTCTCGCCCCCGATCAGCGCGCAGCCGGCTTCCTTGCAGCCGCGCGCGAGACCTTCGATTACCGACGCAATCGTTTCGGGAACAAGTTTCCCCGCGGCGATGTAGTCGAGAAAGAAAAGCGGCCGCGCGCCTTGGACAAGGATGTCGTTGACGCAGTGGCAGACCAGATCGTACCCGACGGTGTTGTGAATACCGGTGATAAACGCGATGCGCAGTTTCGTGCCGACGCCGTCAGCGGACGACACCAGCACCGGCTCTTTCATTTGCGAGAAGTCAGCCCGAAACATCCCGCCGAAGGAACCGATCTCGGTCATCACGTTCGGCGTGAAAGTCTGTCGCGCCAAACGCTTGATGCGATCTTTCGCTTCGTTGGCGGCGTCTATGTCAACGCCCGCGTCGCGGTAGCTGAACTGCTCGCTCATATTCTCTCTTTTTTTCGCGTCTTTGCGACTCTGCGTCTTTGCGTTAGCCCTCGTGCTCGCAAAGCCGCAGGGACCAATCGGGTCCGCTTCAATTCTTCAACAAGTCTTCAACTTTCTTTCGTTCCGACTCGCGGCTCTCTTCATCCTGAGTAAAACCCATTTGCAAGTGATCCCCTTCTCTCACACCTTCAGGCAGGTAATGCACCGGGAGATTGAACTTCACGCGATCGTCTTCATAGAGCACCAGCACAGCCAGATCGCCTTCGATACGATCGACGACTACCTTTGTTGAGCCTCCAAGTTTCATCGTGCTCTACTGCTGTTGCGTCTGCCCCGCTGTGAGCCTTCGCGGCCGTCGTTGGCAACCGTACCCGCCACCTCATCGCCAGTCAAGTACAGCCGCTCACGGGCGATCTGCTTGTCCGAGCTCATCTCGATGGTTGAGCCGTCGCACACCGCAGTGAGGGTCCCTTCGAGATCGGTCCGGTAGAGTTTGACCTGATCGCGAGCCTGTTCGAGCATTCGCATCACCCTCGGGTGCGGGTGATGATAGTCATTTCCCGCGGCGCAACTAATCGTGACAATCGAAGGCCGGACCGCATCGAGCACTTCGCGAGTCGTACCGTCAGAGCTGCCGTGATGACCGGCCTTGAGAAGGTCGGCACGGAGCTTGTCTTTTTCCGTCTCCAGCATCTGCTCCCACGCAGAAGGCTTTGTCGAATCTTCGTAAGTTTCCGCGTCACCGGTGAACAGAAAGCGTTTAGAGCCGTACGTCAGGCGAATCACTATGGATGCGTTGTTGGCATTGTTGTCTGGAAGCTCGTTCGATGGATTCAGCACCTCGATCAACACGTCTCCGAGCTTGAGCACGTCGCCGCGTTTGGGATTGGTTGATTTGATACCGCGGTCTCTTATCTCCTGGAGCATGTCGCTATAGGTTTTGGTTGTGTGATTGAATCCAGAATCCCAGAACTCGAGTACCTTAAACGCACGCATCACATCCCGCATCTCGCCCAAATGGTCGGAGTGCGGGTGCGTAGCGATGATCAAGTCGAGTTGCTTCACGCCGTACTTTCGCAGCAGATCGACCGTCGGCGCACCGCGATCTCCCGAATCAATCAGAATCGTCTCGCCGGTCGGGAGCTGAATCAACTCACAGTCGCCCTGACCAATATCGAGAAAGCGAATGACCAGCTTGCCAGAAACTGGACCAGGCTCCGGGTGCTGAGGCCGCTGGCGGAAGACCAGGACTAACGCGACAAGCGCGACTGCCAGCAGCGCGACGATGACTATCGGTCTGAGCCTTTTATTCATCTGAGGAGGCGGGGTTAGGTGCGAGGCCAAACTGAATCGTGCAGAAGCGCGCCCTCTTCCCTTTCAGTTTTGGTCCGCGCCGCCGACGTAACCGGTATCGGATAATCGTTGGTGTAGCACGCCGTGCAGTGACGATTCCCGAACGGATCGCCGCAAGCGCGGAGCAATCCTTCGAGGCTCAAGTAGCCGAGGCTGTCGGCGTCAATGTGCCGGGCGATGTCTTCGACGCTCAAGTTCGCGCCTATCAACTCATCGCGCGTCGGCGTATCGACGCCATAGAAGCACGGCGCAATCGTCGGCGGGCAGCTTATGCGCACGTGAACTTCGCGGGCGCCCGCCTGCCTGACCATCTGCACAATCTTCTTTGAAGTCGTCCCGCGCACGATCGAATCGTCGATCAACACGACGCTCAAGCCCTCGATCAAGTCTCGCACCGGGTTCAGTTTCACCTTCACGCCAAAGTGGCGGATTGACTGTTTAGGCTCGATGAACGTGCGGCCGACGTAATGATTGCGCACCAGTCCGAATCGAAACTTCAAGCCGGACTCCGCGGCGTAGCCAATCGCCGCGGCCACCCCTGAATCCGGCACCGGCACAACTATGTCGGCGTCGGCAGGATGCTCGCGAGCGAGCTGCTGTCCCATCTTGTGACGGCTCTTATTCACCGAGCGGGCGAACACAATCGAATCGGGCCGCGAGAAGTAGACGTGCTCGAAGATGCAGTGAGCGGGCTTGAGCTTCGGCAGCGGGAACGAGGAATGAAGTCCATCGCGATCGATGACCAGTATCTCGCCCGGCTGCACGTCGCGCAGGTAAGTCGCATCTATCAAGTCAAAAGCGCAGGTCTCGGAGGCGACGACGTAGGCGTCGCCTAATTGGCCCAGACACAGCGGTCGAAACCCCCGCGGGTCGCGCACCGCAATCAACTTGTCTTTTGTGAGGAACACCATCGAGTACGCGCCTTCTATTTCGGTGAACGTATCCACGATGGCGCCGATCAGATCGACTGCTCGCGAGCGCGCGATCTTGTGGAGCACGATCTCGGTGTCCGAGGTTGAAGAGAAGATCGCGCCGCTGAGCTCGAGCTCTTCGCGCACTTGATTGGCATAAGGAAGGTTGCCGTTGTGACAAACCGCGATCTGCCCGCGATAACCGTCGACTAAAAAAGGCTGAGCTTCACGCAGCGAAACGCTGCCGGCAGTCGAGTAGCGCACGTGACCGATGCAGGCGCGCCCGGGCAGATGGGACAGTTCTTCCTGGCGGAATATTTCACTGACGTAGCCCATCCCGCGATACGCCTGCAAGCGCTCGCCGTCCGACGAAACCATCCCGGCAGATTCCTGTCCGCGATGCTGCAACGCATACAGCCCGAGATAGGTCAGCCGCGCGGCATCTTCATGGTTGAAGATACCAAATACGCCACACTCATCTTTGAACTTATCGAGCATCTTGTGGTGTCGAGCGGAATGATCATTCTAGCCGGACGGCTGGCGGGTGGCAATTAAGAAACTCGAGTCAAACTGTGGGACCGCGTGTTAATGGGGTTTTTCAAACGTGAGCAACTCAAATTCGCGCCCGTCCTGGCCTTTAGCAACAGCACGCCAAAAAACGTTTGTGCGCCCTACCTTTGCCCTGACCTCAGCCGACAGGCGCCGGACAATGTCATCGACAGTAGTGCAACTGTCATTGCCTGAAAGTTCTATATAAGCCCTCAAACCCTCGGCATCGCACTGATGCAGCTCTCTCCCTGTATCAGCCCAATCGAACGCGGCTGATTTTGGTTCCAGGCCAGCTGAATCCATCTGCTCTTCAAAGGCTTTTCTCCGCAATGATCCACTTTGAAGCGCTTCCTCTAACGATCCGCTAGGCTTCAAATCCCTTATCTTCTGATATAGGTAAGCTTCGACGCTAAGCCTACTAATGCAGGTCAAGATGTCTGAGAGATCAATGATACGCTCTAGCTTGGCGCTATCAACGTCACCGAAGTCATCATAGGAAGGAGTCTCGTCATAACCAACCTCAAAAAACCGGTTATGCCTCATGTCTTCCACGACTAACGAGCGAGACACGAGCCCTTGCCGTCTACGAATAACTCGATGCGCCCTAAAGCGCCTCCTTGAATAGCGCAAAAGAAGTCGCTCAGCGCTAACTAAGAACTTAGCCATGCCTTCGCATCAAACCTTGAAATCATTGGTATCAGAAGTCGGTCATTTCCCGCGACCATGGCGATTACCTAATGTGCCAACTAATCCACTGACTGAGCGGACTCGACGTATGGGGTATAAGATAACAGACCTGGGGCGGGGCAAAGAAATTGCTCGCGGCGCAATGCGTCCACATGCTCGTACCCCAGGTGTTGACTCGAATCGGCTTGTTCTTGACCGCAAACCTCCACACACTGTAGATCACGAAGATCATGGTTGGGGGATACAGGTTACCCGGAAACCTAACGCGACCAGGCGGAGTGCTTAACCATGGAGTTTCTAAGCCGAAGAACCATACCGGTATCGCCAGAAAGGGTTGAAATCTTTCAATTCTAGCGCGTACAGACAGATAGACCGTTGAACCGCCACCAATCGAATTCGGTGAATAGATAGACGAAGCCGCCTGGCCTTGCTCCTCGTCCGCCTGCGAATCTCCCTTTGCTTTTGACGCACTCAATGAGGGATTGAGCGCGCCGCTTGCTTGCAAAGAAAGAATCGGTGCGGGAAAACCGGCCGATACGCTGGTTCCTTCATCTTCTAGTCGGTCAGCGAATGCCGCCTCCAAGGGCGATGGCGACAACCCTTTCTTATCGCTATTGTTCACTGGATCAGCATTCGCGTAAAAGTACCTGTTGAAATTCGTGGATTGGTTGGATGAACTAGTTAACCCGTCAACTTGCATGAATCTTTCAACGCTCGACGCGTAGTGACGGTTAATCGCATAGTCCGCGGCGCTCTCAGTATCGCGCTCATAAGTCGTGAAATGATGTTTCTCCTGCGTGCCGCTTTCTCCTAAGCCCTCTCCAAAAGGCAAGTGACCCTGACGGCCTATCAGGTTGCCGCTTCCATCAAGCACAAGCCTCTCGCTCAGTCTGTCGTTTAATAGATACTTCGTCACCCCCGTCTCTCCTCTTGCGATCATCCGGCCGACTGCATAAATGTAGACCGCGATCAACCCCCTTGTGGCCGAATCGAACTCACCTATTACCTGACTGCCTTCCCAAATATAGTGCGTCCCCGCACCGCCTGATACTTTCTTGTATCGACGGTTCTGATTGTCATAGCTGTACTGAGCAGACGTCCCTCCGTCTACGCTCGTCAGGCGATTCTCTGCGTCATAGGTGTAGCTATGCGCTCCATCATTAGTAACATTGCCTGCCGCGTCATACGTGTACGTGACTGTTGCGCCGCTCGTAAGAGTCTGAATTCGATTTGTAGGCGCGCCGCCGCTCTGCTGCAACGCGACGCTCTGAATCTGATTGCCTCCAGTCACTGCGTCCCACACACCTGTTCGATTGCCCCATCGGTCATGGGCGAACCGTCGTTGCGCTGTCACACCGTTTGTCGTCTGAGATGACGTGACAAGCCGCTCCATATTGTCATACGTGTAGGTGGCAAGTTCAGCCAGCCCACCTATCGAACTGCAGCAGGTAATCGCCATCAACTGGCCGGCGTTCCCTGCTGTGGTGCCTGCCCCCATCTGTCCGGCCTGAGCCTGATAGCTGTAGGCTAAGCTCATCAACGGCCCGTTCCCTGGGATAGCCGCGCTCTGCGAAGTCAACTGCATTCTGTTCGCATCATAACCGAAGCTTTCGCTTACTCCGTTGCCAAGTGTTGTCCCGGTCATCTGCCCGATGCCGTTGTAGGTCACGCTCGTCAGATAGCCCCCCACGGAAGTCAGCCGCCCACGGCTATCGTGTCCCATGTTGATCACCGCGCCGTTTGGGTAAGTTATCTGCGTCATTTGGTTCGCTGTGTTGTACTGATACCCAATCCAGTATGTCAGTCCATCCATCACCCGGGTTGTCGCGCTTACTCGTTTGAAGCTGTCGTAGCTGTAGCTCTCTGAATATGCGCTCCCGACGCTCAGCGACAGCAGCAAGCCCTTGGTGCCGCTCGATTGATTGTTGTCGTAGTTGTAAGTCACGTTAGAAGTTGTTGCCACTCCAGTCGCGCCACTTGTGTTGTAGCTGATCGAAGTCAGACGATTCAAGCTGTCATAGCCATACGTCGTAATCACCCCGCGAGCGTCTTGCCTGGTGGCCACTGCCCCAACGCTGGTGTAGGTGTACTTCGTTGACCAGTAAGTACCGGTCCCATCGTTGATTGTAGCCGCCGTCTCCGGGATCCGTTCGAACAATAGATGCCCTTCAGAATCGTACTTGAAAGCGCGGGTCTGCCCGCCTTGATTCACACCGGTCAAATGGTCTGCGATGTCGTAAGTGTAAGTCGTCTCTTGAGTGAGTGCGCTGGTCGAAACGTCTTGCTCGGTGACTTTGATCAGCCTTCCCAGCCCGTCGCTTTCGCGCTTGATCTTCCGATTAACCTGGTCAGTAACTGTCACAACGCTTCCGCTGTACGCCGTCTGAACCGTGTTGCCTCCAGGCAGAGTTTCAACTGTCACTCGCCCGAGTTGATCGTACTGATAGGTGGTCGTCGGCCCAGGGGTTCCACCTTGCGGAAACGGATTCGTCCGTGTGAGCAGGCGGCCCATGTTGTTGTAGGTGTAATTCGTCTGCGCTCCGTTCGCATCAACCGACGAAGTCATCTGTCCCCAGGCGTCATAGACCGCCGTCGTGGTGATAGTCTTGTTCACCCCGCCTTCGCTATAGTTGACCGTCTTCGAAGTGAGTTCGCCCCGAACGTTGTAAGCCCTCGTGTCGTTCGCGCCCGTCGGAGAAGTAAACGCCGTAGGATTTGTCGCGGCGTCATAGCCATAACTCGCCGTTTGATTGTTGGGATCGGTCTCGCTGGTCTGAGCCAGTGTGTTGAAGTCGTAGCCCGCGACTGTGGTCAAGTAGACGCCCGACGTGTTGCCGCTCGTGGTCTGCGATGCTCGCGACCAGTAAGTGGCTTCACTCATCGTGAAGCTCTTCTCGTCGCAGCACGACACCTGAGCCTTCGTCGTGTTGCCGAATATGTCTGTCTTGCTGCTGTGAGTCACCGACGTGCCGGCTACTACATCGCTGTAGCTGATCACATCGGTGAGGCTCCCTCGCGTTGGACCGTAGCCGTTGTAGCTGGCCAGATGCCCCGGCGGATTGGCCGTCCCTCCATAGGTTTCCAGACCTCCCATTGGATTGTCATACCCATATTCACTCTTGCCTATCAGCACGTCATCCCCGTCGTTGGTGTTCTGCAGCGCGTCGAAAATCTCGACCCTCACCACTCGGTTGCGCATGTAAGCGCTCATGTACGGCTCCCACGTTATGTATGTATTATGCGTCCGCCTGCGCACCTTCCACTGCCCGCTTATCTTGAACCCGTACTCTCGTGTGTTCACGACGTTGCCGTACGCATCGTAGTCAAGATCTACTTTCGTCTGCTGACCAGTCTCATCGGTCGAGATTGCGGACTGAACAGCCGTCGAGCCGCCGGGGTCGGTCGTGTAAGCGTATTCAGTCTTTGACAGCGTCTGGTTCGAGCTGTTCTTCAGCTCGCGCGCGTCA
>JBBPIG010000033.1 GCA_038040445.1 Acidobacteriota bacterium
AGGGTAAGGCGATTCTGTCTTTGCCAGTTCCCCAGGTTGTATTGTTGGCCGGATTTTGAGAGCCAAGAAAGTAGGTGCCGACAGCCCAGGGATTGCTACCCGTGTTCTTCATAGTAACTCTGACTAGGTAGTCCTGGTTTAAGAGGCCAAAACTGCCGGGTCCGATGGCGAGCCAGGCGTCAGTGGGACAGGGCTCTTTGTAGAGCATAGAAACAAACTGGGCGTCATTGCCATTTACCGCGGTCGGCTCGACTGTCGCGATCAACTTCGTTCCCGCATAGATGTATTCCTTCGATGGGCCGCCTGGGGAAAGGCTCATCACCGATACTTCGCCGGAATCTCTCTTCCCCTTTCCTTTCGACCTCACTTGCGCCAGGAGGCTCGTTCCAACGACACACACCAACGCTAACGTGATCGCAGCCGTGACCTTGTTTCTGCGGCCTCGCGTCGATGCGGTTGCGGGTCTTCGTCGTGTTTGCTTCTTTGACATTGCGGCTCCTTAGACACACCTATCCAACGAATCGCAGGCGAATTTCTTCGGCGATCTCATCTGTCTATTCTGTTGGCTGGCTCTTACCCCGCCGTCCGAACGCGAGACGCAGGAGCAGCTCCGCGCGGGTCCGGCGCTCGAATTTGAGGAGCCACGGTTTGCCCGCTTTCGACTTTCTCTTCGGCCCTCATATGTATATACAAGCGAGCCGAGAAAAATTGCGCACTTTGAGAAAAATATTTACGATTTCTTTTCGAGCCGGCAGAAACGCGCATTGTCCGGTCGAGTTCTATTGAGCCGGTTCTGAACGGATAGGGTCGGCAACCGTGCGCTGGCTCTTGATCGCCAACGCAAGGGTCTTACGACAGAGCGGGCATTCAACAAGGTGAGCCTCCGTCGACGCATTCTGATCGGACGCAAGGTTCTGGTCCAGGTATGCAGACAGCAATTCTATCGGTGGGCAGTCATCGGCCAAGTTTCACCTCACCTTCAATCCACTACGGTCTTAGAAGCATCCCCAAGAAACTGCGGCATGACCAAATACAGCCATGCCAGAAAAACTGCGCAGTAATCTAATGGGGATGGTAGGCGCGACGCAACCGCTCGGGAGAAGGGACCCGAATTCGCCGCGCTTCCGAGGCTAGTTGTGTCGTGGCCGCCGCTGCCTGTTTGCTTACGAGGCCTTCAGAAACACCAGGAGTGAGTGCGCGGGGTTCTCCATCACATCGAGCAGACACTCTTTGATGGCCTCTGGCCCAAGGTGATGCTTCACAGCGAGAACGGAGATGATCTTTTTTTTGAGCTTGAGATGAATGTGCTGGAACTGACGAGTGATTCCTGAAGCGTGAACGCCAAGTACCTTTGCGATTTCAACCAGACGAAGCCCTTCTTCATATCGGAGCAAGAGCATCAGCCGTTCGCGATCCGTCAGGCTTTCGCTTGCCAGCTTGAAGCTTTCGGACAATATCACTGCGTACCTGTTGTTCCTAAGCGCCGCCTCGATTCTACCGAGACTCGCTTTGTCAGCAACCTCAGCCGGGTGATCGCTGCGCTCGAAGCTACTCCACTTGGGCAGATGGTAGTTAATTGCACGCCGGCTGATTACGACTCGCAGCCAAGTGGCCAGGGACTGCCGTCCGTCGAACGAAGCTATGCGGCTACGTCCGGAGCCATCAGGCAGAATCAAATCACTAAGCAGGTTATCAGCAAGCTCGCGGGCCACCTCATCGGTAGGCGAGACAAATCTGGCGACGTCATTTATGTACTTCTGGTACGCATTTATGAACCGCCTCCAGGCTGACTCGGTCGGTTGCGCGCAGGCGAGCGCGAGATAGAGATCAGTTGTGCGAAGCGTGCGGACGAAGCTCAATAGGGTCGACGCCGGTGCGTTTGAGCCGAGATGCTTTTCGATGGCTACATACAGATAGCTCTCGAACACTTCAAACTGCAAATCGACCTCGCCGTGGACCGCATAACCGTTAGAAAAAGCCTGAGCGGCGAGCGAAGACAAAACCACTTCGGGGGAGCTTGTCATTTCCCTCTCCGGATTCTTTTAGACTTAGGCTTAGACGTTCAGCTTGGGACCCAGGCAGCTCGAATCAATCTCTCGCTCACCAAGCTGTCAGAGCTACGGACATTCAGAAAGCCGACACGTTTCTAATACAGCGGGGTGATCTTGTCAACAATAATCGCATTCCCCAACGATTGCGTTTCCTGGTGAGAGGTTGACCATCGCCTCTCTATCCCTTTTAATTGTTCATCAACTTCATCTGTTCAAGATCATCCTATGACCGACCTCCCAAAAGCCTACGAGCCGCACAGCGTCGAGCAGAAGTGGTACCCGATCTGGCACGCCGCCGGGTACTTCAAACCAAGCGGCCATGGAATTAAGTACTGCATCACGATCCCGCCTCCCAACGTTACCGGCTCCCTTCACATAGGCCACGCGCTCTGCTACACGATTCAGGACGTGCTGATCAGATGGAAACGCATGCAGGGCTACAACGCGCTGTGCGTGCCGGGCACAGACCACGCGGGAATCGCCACTCAGAACGTGCTCGAAAAGCAGTTGAAAAAAGAAGGGCTCACTCGCCACGATCTTGGCCGCGAACAATTCGTCGAGCGCACCTGGCAATGGGTGCACGAGTATGGAGGCGTTATCCTTTCGCAGCTCAAGCGGCTGGGCTGCTCATTTGATTGGGACCGCACCCGCTTCACGATGGATGAAGGCTACATCGATGCGGTGATGGAATGCTTCGTGCAATGGTGGGAAGCCGGGTTGATCTACCGCGGCAAGCGCGTTATCAACTGGTGCCCGCGCTGTCTGACCGCGATCTCGGATATAGAAGTCAACCACGAAGATCGCCCGGGCAAGCTTTACCATATTCGCTACCCTTTCCAAGACGGTTCGGGTCTGGTCACGGTTGCGACGACGCGGCCCGAGACGATGCTGGGCGATACGGCCGTTGCCGCCAACCCTTCCGACGACCGGTACAAGAAGCTTTTCGGAAAGCTCATAATATTGCCGCTCGTGGGCCGCGAAATTCCGCTGATAGCCGACGACTATGCCAGGTCCGAATTCGGCAGCGGCGCCGTCAAGGTGACTCCCGCGCACGACGTCAACGACTTCGAAGCTGGAATGCGGCACAACCTGCCAAAGATAATCGTCATCGATGAGCACGGGCGAATGACTGCCGGCGCGGGCGAGCGATACGCGGGGCTCGATCGCTACGAGGCGCGAGAGCTCGTGCTTGCAGACCTGGCGGCGCAAGGACTGATCGAGAAGATCGAGGACTACGTCGTGCCTGAAGCCAGTTGCGACCGATGTCATACGGTAATCGAGCCTCTCCTTTCGGAGCAGTGGTTCGTGCGCATGAAAGAGCTTGCCCAGCCCGCGATCGACGTGGTCAAGCAAGGGCGCGTGAAGTTCATTCCTGACCGCTACGAGCGCACCTACCTGGACTGGATGGAGAATATTCGAGACTGGACGATCTCGCGCCAATTGTGGTGGGGCCATCGCATCCCGGTGTGGACGACTGAAGACGGCGAGTACATAGTCGCGCGTTCCGAAGCGGAAGCCCTCGAAAAAGCGAACGGCAAAGCGATCAAGCAAGACGAGGACGTGCTGGACACGTGGTTCTCCTCGGGACTGTGGCCTCAGGCGGTGCTCGGCTGGCCCAGGCAGACAGAAGACCTGGCGGCTTTCTATCCGACCTCGGTGTTGACCACCGCGCGCGACATCATCTACTTGTGGGTGTCGCGAATGATCATGTCGGGTCTCTACTTCATGCACGAGATTCCGTTCGACGACGTGTACATTTACGCGACGGTGCTTGATGAACAAGGCCGGCGTCAAAGCAAATCGCTGGGCACCGGCGTCGATCCGCTCGATGTAATAAAACTCTATGGGGCGGACCCGTTGCGCTTCGCTCTGCTGGTTCGAGCGGCAAGAGGTCAGGACATCCGTTTCGCAAAGATCGAGAAGGACCGCCAGCCGCAGGTCGAGGAGGCGCGAAACTTCGCCAACAAGATCTGGAACGCATCGAGATTCGTGTTGATGAACATCGGCGGCGGCGGGGACATCGAGCCGCGCTGGGCGCCCTCGGACGCGCTTGCGGACCGGTGGATACTGGCGGAGTTGAACTCGACTATCGAGCAAGTCACGAGCGCGCTCGACGAGTACCGGCTAAACGAGGTGGCCCAGACGCTCTACCATTTCTTCTGGGACAGCTTCTGTGACTGGTACATCGAGCTGACCAAGGCGCTTGTCGCCTCGCGTGAAGTCAACGACCAGGTTCGCGCGGCGCGCTGCCGGATCGCTTACGTGCTGGAAACCAGCTTGCGGCTGCTGCATCCGCTGATGCCTTACATAACCGAGGAAATATGGCAGCAGCTCCCGCACCAGGGCGAATCGATAATGCTTGCTGCGTGGCCGCAAAGCGATCCGGCGCGCGACGATCCGCGAGCGCGAGAGGAGATGGGGACCCTGATCGCCCTGATTACCAAGGTGAGAAACATCCGGTCGGAAATGAACATCCCGATCCAAAGCCGGTTGAAGCTTTGCATTGGAACGACAGACCACGAAGCTCGCAAACTGGTGAATGAGAATTCGGATCAGATAAAGCGGCTCGCGCGGATTGAAGATATAACCATCTCCGATACGCTTCCCGTTTTGGAATCGGCGCCCCGCGACATCGTGGCTGGAATGGAGATCGCGATACCGCTCGGAGGCTTGATCGACTTCGACAAGGAACGGGAGCGAGTCACAAAGGAATTGACCCGCAAAGAAACCGAGGCGCGTAGCCTGGCAGCGCGGCTCGACAATATCTCATTTATGGAGCGCGCGCCTCGCGAGGTAGTTCAGGAGACGCGCGGCCGGCACGAAGAGTTGATCGCCGAGATTGAAAAGCTGAGAGACACTCTCGGTGCGCTGGGCGCAAGTTAGTCGTCTGTCAGTGTGATGCTTTCATCCGTCACAATCATCCTGACTAATTGATGATGTCAGCCGTTTGCTGGCACTGCTGCAATATGGAACTCGACCCCGGAATCATCTACGCTTTCGCCGCCGATCTATTGAAGGAAGATCTTGGACGAGGTGACATCACCACACAAAGCGTGGTGCGCGGTGGCGCCAGGGCGCGAGGACGGTTTCTGGCTAACCAGGATTTCGTGCTGTGCGGGCTTGAAATCGCCGAAGCGGTATTCGGCACGCTCGACAACAACATCCTGCTCGAGTCCACCGTTTACGATGGCGAGAACATCGCCGCCGGCACTGAGTTCGCGCGAATGGAGGGCCCAGCCGCTGCGCTTCTGACAGGCGAACGCACGGCGCTCAACATCATGCAGCGGCTTTCCGGCGTGGCCACGATGACAAAAGCATTCGTGGATCGAGTCGAGGGCACTAGCGCTCGGATCGTCGATACCCGCAAGACAACGCCGGGATTGAGGCTCATTGAAAAGTACGCGGTCACGATAGGGGGAGGGTTCAACCATCGGTTCGGACTGGATGACGGCGTGCTGATAAAGGATAATCACATCGCGCTCGCCGGAGGCGTGCGCCGAGCGGTCGAGTTCGCGCGCCGCGCGGCGCCGCACTTGATGAAGATCGAGGTCGAGGTCGGCAATCAATCACACCTTCGCGAAGCGATCGCGGCTCACGCCGATGTGATAATGCTCGGCAACATGAGCGTCGACGAAATTCGCGAGTCCGTGAAGCTGATTAGAGAGCAACTCCCCGGAGCAATCATCGAAGTCTCGGGTGGGGTCAGCCTCCAAAACGTGCGCGAGTTTGCTGAGTGCGGAGTAGATTTGATTTCAGTCGGGGCGATCACTCAATCAGCGATCGCGGTTGATATCAGCTTGAAGACGAGACCGCTTTAGGGCTTGTGGTTTCCGGTTTTCGGCCGCCAATTCGAGTTCGCGGAAACCGCAAGGCTCAGAAGCAACGAAAGCCAGGAACCAGATCATATGTCAACAAGGTCCGGCAAGACGCGCCTGCGATTCGACCATACCGAAACTGACCAGGATGCCGGCGGTCAGTGCCGTGTAAAGGTCACGCTGGCGCTTGGACAGCTTCTGTTTACGGCAGATTCGGCAGACACCGCCGATGGAAACGGACCCCTGAGAGCGGCTGCCGCGGCCACTTTGAAGGCTCTTCAAGAAGCAGCCGCCAACAAGTTTGCGTGTTTGCTTTCAGACCTCGATCACGTCAACGCTCTCGGCAAGGACCTAATCGCGGTCCTCGTCGACGTCGAGTTTCAGGGACGAGTCAACCAGGTATTCGGGAGCTGCCAGATCGCCGGAAGCGAAATCGATTGCGCGGTGAAGGCGGCGCTCAACGCCACGAATCGAATGTTTGAGCTTGCGATGCGAGGGGAATAATTGCGGATTGCCGGACCAATTGCAGATGGGGATCGATTAAGTCGGCGCGGTCATTCATAAATCCGAAGTCCGACAGTCGCAATCAGAACATGACCAGGCTCGGATCAGCTTTCTTGCGATTTGACACAGTCTCATCGACCAATGACATCGCCAAAGAGTTGGCTGCATCGGGCGCGCCTGAGGGACTCTGCGTCATCGCAAGAGAGCAGACTTCGGGGCGTGGACGGCAGGGACGCTCATGGTCATCGCCGCCCGGCGAAGGACTCTACTTATCTTTGATCCTACGGCCGGCAATCAAGGCCGCGGACTCGGCTGTGATAACGCTTGCCGCAGCCGTCGCCGTAGCGGAAGCTCTCGCCGCGGACTTCCAGGTGCCTGGCGATATCAAGTGGCCGAACGACGTATTGGCATCGGGGCGCAAGATCTGCGGCATTCTGGTTGAGTCGGCCATTGAGAACAACCGGCTTCAATACGCGGTTATGGGAATCGGAGTGAACGTCGCCCAACGCATCTTTCCGCCCGAGATTGGTGAGAGCGCAACTTCTCTTTCGCTCGAAACCGGCCGCCCGGTTGCCCCGGAAGACTTTTTGAAGCCGCTGCTGGATCGGCTCGAACGCTGGTACACGACCGCGACTGCCCGCCCCGATCGAGTGATCGCGCGCTGGGAGGAGCTTTCGTCGTACGCTCGTGGCTGCGCGGTGCGAGTCGAATCATCCGCGGGTTCGATTGAAGGAGTGACTCGCGGACTGACGGCGGCCGGAGCACTTGTGATCGAGCTCAGCAACGGCGAGACACGTGAGATCGTTTCCGGGGAAGTGAGCCTTCGAGCGGTGAGCGCGGGCCGCTGATGCCGTCAGCGGCGAGTCCGCAAAAAAAGGATAACCGCAGACTGGACAGTCTACGGTACACTGAATCGCTGAAGGCAGGCTGATCGCAGTACTCCGCAGACTAGACAGTCTACGGTACACTGAAAAGCTGAAGGCAAGGCTGACACAACTATGCTGCTAGTACTCGATGTTGGAAATACAAACACGACGCTCGGCGTTTACGATGGAACTACGCTCACGCACAGTTGGCGGTTAAACTCCGAGCGCCAGCGAACGGTGGATGAATACGGCATCATGTGCCGGACGCTGCTGCAACTGGCTGGTCTGGATTCCTCTGCGATCAAGAGTATCGCTATTTCGTCGGTCGTGCCCCCGCTCGATTTCACGTTGTACAAAATGGCGGAGGTCTATTTTCAGATCAAGCCGCTGTTTGTCAGCGCCGCCAATGCCGGTATTCCCGTGCTCTACGACGACCCGCGAGAAGTCGGCGCCGACCGAATCGTAAACGCCGTAGCAGCCCTGGCGAGATATGGCGGACCGTGCATTGTTGTTGACTTCGGCACGGGGACCACGTTCGATGCGATCTCCAAAGCCGGCGAGTATCTGGGCGGGATCATCTGTCCCGGCATACAGATTTCGGCCGACGCTTTGTTCCAGCGGGCGGCCAGGTTGCGCAACACCGAGATCCGCCGGCCAGACCATCTCATCGGCACGAATCCCACCGCCAGCATTCAATCCGGGCTCTACTACGGCAATATCGCCTTGGTGGATGGCGTGCTGAAGAAAATGGTGGAAGAACTCGGCCCGGATACAAGAATTGTGGCGACCGGAGGGCTTGCGCCGCTTATCAGCCGGGGCTCGCAGCTAATCGAAACTGTAGATCCTGATATTACGCTTGAAGGACTGAGAATAATCCACGAACGCAACGCTTCTGAAACGCGGCCGTAAGGAATAAACCGCAGAGGACGCCGAGATGCGCAGAGGATTAAGATTCCTCTGCGTATCTCTGTGTCCTCTGCGGTTTGTGCCCTGGTTGCTCTAGCCCGAAATACTCACGGGAGCTGATGTCCCGCCATTTGGGTTCTTCACCACGACGGAATGCGTTGAGCCTGGAGTGAAGATTTGAATTATTCTGAGGCTTCCAGGAGTGCTCCTCGTGCTCTTCAGTACAAGCCAGAGTCCGTCGCCCGCGTCCAGGGCGAACGTCTCCTTGGCATCGACGATCAAGACAGCCCCCGTCACGACATTCGAGCCGGCAGACTGGAATCTGAGGCCTCTCTTCTTGAATTGGAGGCCGGCTATCGTGGGAACGACCACTTGAGTCGTACTCGTGCCTTTGAGCGGGATGAAGGTCAACACCGAGTCAGGGTCATTGCTGATTATTGATATCGAGCTCGTGAACACTCCAACCGTAGTCGGCGAGAATGTAACGGTCAGGGTTTTCTTCTCGCCTCCTTTCAACGTACCCGTTCCACTGCCGGTTACTGCAAACGGCGCGTTCGGCAAGAATATGGCGGTGATCGTGAGGTCAGCCTCACCGGTGTTTTTGAGCTCAAGCAGCACCGGCGTCCTGCCGGTACCGAAATCAATCAGACCAGGGTTGATGTCCAGGTTGGCTACGGCCGCCGCCGTGCCTATGCCGCTCAGACTAACCGTGCTAACCGGCGCATTCGGGTCGTTGCTCTGTATGGTGAAAGAACCGTTTGCGACCCCGGCGGATGTGGGCGCGAAGCGAACGCTCAGAGTCACGCTTCCTGTAGACGGGATAGTCAGCGGAAGCGCGGGCTTGTTGACAATTGAGAACGGACCTCCCGGGTCGCTGATGCCTGAGAGTATCAGGTTCGCGGCGCCGGCATTGGTGATGGTGATCGTCTTGGTATCCGATTGAGTCACACGCACCGACCCGAAGTCTATCGAAGTTGGCGCCACGACTATGACGGGGTTTGCCGGAATCGGATTCGCCGGTGTTTGGGCGAAGGCGATATTCGACGGATCGGAGGTCCCGAAATTGTTAAAGGCCGACACCCGATAGAAGAAGAATGTGTTCTCGAAAACGGTAGTGTCGCTAAAGGTGGTAACGTTCGTGCCGACGATGGCGATCTCGCTAAAGCTGAATCCGTCCAGGCTGCGTTCAACGCGAAATCCACCTTCATCCCCTGAGTTGTCCAGCCACGCCAAATCGATTTGAGTTGCAGAAACCGCGGTGGCCGTAAGATCGCTCGGCGCAACAGGCGAGCGCGGCATTGAGGGCTCAAGCGAAAGTGTGAAGTCGCCGGCATCGCCTCCAAACCCGTCGACGACTACGAAGTAGGTGGTGCCGGCATCCAGGCTGCGTCGAAGTATCTCCGGAGTGCCTGATCCACCCACATCTACGCCGAAGCACCCGGCGATCGTTGCGCAGTCTGTAGTGAGGTAGACGGACGCGTCGAAGCGCCCATTTGGGGTAACCGTAATGATGTAGAGCTGCGAATCACCGGGAGTGAATTGGAAAAGAATATCCGGGCCATGCGTCGATTGTGATGACGTAAAACAGGACGCCCCCGGATCCGAATCGTTTGAAGCGCCAAATGTACTGGCCGACACTGTGAAAGGTAATCGACTGGGATCGATCACGGCCGCGCTTCCGCAAGTGTCGTTGGCGGGAAGCCCTCTGCGGAGCGAGAAGTGGAAACCGGCAGCGTTGTTATCGTGTGTCGGAGTGTCAACCACTATGAAATAGCGAGTGCCGGCGGTCAACACCGGTGTCAAAAACTCGCCACGATCAAACCCCTTTGCGTTCGCACCCGCGACACAAGTGCCCAGCGGGTTCGCGCAGTTGGTCACGACATAGAGGCTCACGTCGAAAGAGGTCTTCTGCGTCGCTCCAATCGTGTAAGTATCGGTCACGGCCGGAGCGAAAGAGTAAACGACGTCGTTACCCGCTCCCAACGCGCAGCCGCCGGGCCCCGGATCGATATCATTGGCAGCGCTGGCAAGCGTCGACTCTTCTGCGAACGGCAGCGTGGCCGGATTGATAACAGTTGCCCCTGCGCATGTGTCCGCCGCGGTCGGAGCCATCGTCTGACCGTTATCCGCGCCTCCGGATGACCCTTTGGATTGCGTTGAAGAGGCTTGTCCCGACCTCGTCAGATCAGCCGCCGTCACGATAGCCAGCAACACTATTGAGAATGCTAGAGGCAAGCGCTGCCTCAGCGATTGGCGTGCTAGAACGAGTTTCGACTTCATAACAACCTTTACTCCGTTCGACCTGAATCCCCGCGTAGATTAGCGCACACGCGCGCAACACGAACGTGGTGAGGATAGAATCCGTCTTCCTGCTGATCGTGGAACGTGGGCCTGTGAACCGCGATTATATCGGAAATCAAAGTCAGTGGTAAAGCATGTAATTTACCCTGAGCAGTTTATTGGATCGAGCGCCGACGAGACCTATGGACGCATCATCAACCAAACCACTGGGCACCAAGCCACTGGGCATCGAACTATTGTGCGCAGCGAGTTGATGGCGCCGGCGGATCGAGCAAAGAGTCGAGGCTGAGCCAAAGGCTACGGGCGTGCCGGTTGAAAATGACCGGAAGCAGCAACGCGAGGGCGAACAAAACTGTATAAGTGATCTGGTCCGCAGTTCGGTGCGCGAGAATGAAGGCGAGGTAGGTGATGAAGATAAAGGATTCAGTTGCTGCAACGTTCAGATAGATCGCCCCCACGAAGTACCCTTGCTCACGGGCAAAGACCAGCCCGCAATAGTAACACTCGCGGCGCATCTTGAAGAAAGATTGGTAAAGCTGACCGAGTCCACACGCCGGACACTTCAGCGTCAAGCCGCGAATCAAATGCCTTCTCGCTCGTGCGATTTCCACTCATCAATCTTAGCTAAGCTGCTCATCGAATCCAACCAGTAACCGGTTGCTCTCTTCCCTGATTTGACACCCTTCGAGCTGGCTGATTACCATAAGCGTCCAATTCCTATTCTTAGAGGTTTCAGATTGTCCACTCCAGCAGCTCCGCCTCTTCCCAACATAAGCTCAAGTGCGGAAACCGATCAGGACGACAAGCGGCCGCTGCTCTTCGTCTCGCTACGCAATCACGCGCTCGTGGGCGCCGCCGCCTCGTCGTTACTCGCTTTAATCGAGCTTACGGACTTGAGTGTTCAGCTCACGCCGGTGTTTCAGTCGTTCCTCGAGCGAGCAATCTTTTGTGTGTATTTCAGCTTGAATGTCGCGGGAGGCCTGGTCATCGGCGTTTTCGTTGGATTGTTTGCTTATGCGGCCTCGCTTTTGAAGAGAACAGCGCAGCGGGTTATGGCAAGAGGAAACCCGGTGAAGTTGATTCACAAGCTCATCGCCGGCGCCGGGCTTTCTGCGCTTTTTGCGTTCGTGCTCAATCAACAGCCCCAGGTTCACGCGTACATTGTCGAGATAATCCGGGAAGCCGAGAAGATTGAATCTTTGACCGAGCCGCTCCTGAATCACGAAAGGGCGGCGTCATACTTGATATTGATTGTCCTGGTTATCGCTTGCTCGATCGTGTGGATGGCAACCCTGGCGTTGAGCCGCTCCAGGCCCCAAATGCGAGCACTATGGGTTTTGAGCCTCGTGGCCCTGATCGCGTGCGCTTACTATGTGGACTCTCGCTTTGAGACGCAGCAATATGGTACTTCGATACATCGTTCGATGTTCCTGTTAAGCACGGCTCTTAGCATGTCCCTAATCGGCTCGATGTTCGGCTCGCTGTTTGGCTCCCTCTTTGGCTCGACGCCCGGCTCGATTGTTTTTCATCCGCCATCTCTACCGTTTTGGCCGGCCCTCGGGTCCCCGATCAGAACTGCGGCGCTAATCGTTGTCCCCATTCTGCTGATCGCGTCCGTGGCTTTTACCTTCGCTCACTTTGACAAGAACCAGAACCTCAAGACTCAGATCTCTTATCGCACCAGCCAGGCCAAACAATACTTCAAGCTTGCGCAGTGGGCGTTGGACTTTGACCGTGACGGTTATTCTTCATATCTTGGCGGCGGGGATTGTGATGACCGCCGTGCTGACATCAATCCGCGTCAGGTCGAGGTTGTCGGCGACGGCGTTGATCACAATTGCATCGGCGGCGAGTTGACGCAACAAGACATCGCCGATTGGAATCTCGAACATAGTTCCCTTCACAAACCGCCCGAGGCATCTGCCAGGCGGTTGAACGTGATCTACGTTTTCATAGACGCACTCAGGGCCGATCACTTGGGCGCGTACGGTTACAACAGAAAAACGAGCCCCAACCTCGACAAACTTGCCGCTCGCTCTTCGTTGTTCGAGAACGCTTACACGCCGGCGCCCAACACCTTTGAAGCATTGCCCAAGTTTACGCAGGGAACGTATTGGGACGCGCATGTTGAAACCTGGCCCGAGATCATGGCTCGCAATGGATACGATGCCCTGCTCTTTCCGCGCCGCATTTCGACTCTGCTGCGGCACGTGAGGGGAATGAGTGTCGTTGAGAGCGCCAGGGTTGGGACGTTTGAGGGGACTATTGATGCGGCGATCAAGGTGTTAGTAGACACACCACCCGATCGCCCGTTCTGCGCTTACCTTTATTCGACCGATACCCACAGGCCCTACAAGCCGCACGAGGATTTTTATTACGGGCCTTCGATCGCCGATCTCTATGACGGCGAGATTGCTTATCTGGATTTCCATCTGGGCCGATTGTTTGACTCAATGGAGAAGGCCGGCAGGCTGGACGACACCATCGTAGTCATAATGGCGGACCACGGCGAATCGCTGGGCGAGCGAGGCGTCTATAAGCACTCGTCGCAATTGTATGACGAGCAGGCCCGCGTACCGATGATAATTCACTTACCCGGTTTGCCGGCGCGGTTGATTACGGACTACGTCAGCACGATCGATCTCGGACCGACCATATTGAATGCCGTCGGACTCGACTATCCAAAAGAGTGTGCTGGGGTGAGCCTGGCGCCGTTGATGCGCGGCGAGCCGTTCACTCATCCGCCGGTGTACGGAGAGCAGACGACGCAGGAAGTCTCTCCATTCGTTCGTCCCGAGCAACAGCTCGACCCAGGGCAAAAGAAGTACATGATTATCACGCAGGATGGATTCAAGCTGATCTACAACCGGGACGCCTACAACTTCGAGCTATTCAACCTGAAAACCGACCCGGCTGAGCTTCGCAACCTGTTCGACCAGATGCCCGAGAGGGCCGCCGAGATGAAGAAGCTGCTGGGCCGATTCATCGACGTGGTTACCGTAAGCAGACCGCGGGACGCAGATGAGAGCCAGTATTTCTTCGGCCCGACCGGCGAGGTTCGGGAAGCGAAGTAAACCAGGCCAGGCACGATCGAAGGCGTGCTTAGCAGACGCCCTGGGAGATCAAATTATCTTGGTTTGACTATTCGCTGGATCAACCTTAAGTCTTTTCCGGCCATCTCCCCGCTGGCTATGAGCGCGCCCACGTACACCACAGTCAGAGCGACGAGCTTAGCCACTATCATCAACCTTGCGGAAGGAGCGAACAGAAGCGAAGCCCCGTAGACGGCGCCGGCAGCGGCAGCAATCCGCACCCCGGACACCGGCGACAACAACGCGCCGAATTTCAGCTTCAAATAAACGCACCCGGCAACAGCGCCTCCAAGCATTGATACGGTAGTTGCCGCCGCCGCTCCCACCAATCCGTAACGCGGAATCAAAACAGCATTCAATCCGGCGCTGGCTCCGAGCGTCACCACCCCAATCAGCAAAGAGACCGCCGGGTGGCCGCTTGCGGAGATGATCGTTGTGACAACATACAACAATCCGAACAGCAGCATTCCGTAGGCTACTATGCTCAACGCAATGCTGCCGGCCTGATAGTTCTGTGGGTATACCAGGCTCAACACTCCCGGTGCATTAGCCGAAAACAGAGTGGCAACCAAAGCCATGACGATCAGTGTGTAGCGGAGCGTGTTAGTGACGTAAGCCCGGGTCTTCTCGCGATCCTTCGCAAACGTTGCCTCTGACACCAGCGGAAAGATGACGAATGTCGCGGATATGATCACTTGATAGGTTATGTTGGCGACGTTGATGGCCGCGCCGTAGTGCGCCGCGTTCTCGCTCGCCACGGTTGCGTCCGGCGACGACAGCGCCTTGACTAGAATCAGGTCAGTCTTCTGCAGCAAGTTCATCGCCAGCGTGAACAGCAACAGATAACTCTGAAACCCCAGCAGATCACGCACTCGCACTTCCCTTCTTCGATCCCCATTTCGCGCAATGATCGCCGAGAGCACGAGCACTGTGGCGGCGGCGAAAGCAAAGCCGCTGATGCCTCCAGCGACACCGAAGCCGAGCCAGACCAACAACACTACGAAGGTGAGCTTGAAGGTCGAATAGGCCGCGTCGAGCGACGCCTGGGTAAGAAATCTTTTGCGTCCATTGAAATATCCGGTGAACACCGCGTAGAACGAGTAGCAGAGAGTGATGAGCGAAGATAGCCTAAGATAGTTTACAAGCCGCGGATCGTTCAGATACTTCGCGACGAGTGGCGCGAGCAGAAAAAACGCGAGTGACGCGCCGCCTCCAACCAGCACCTGCAGCTTGAGCGCCGTCGCCTTTACCGAGCCGGCGCTCTGTTCATCTTCGGAGATGCGCTTCGATACAGTCTGGTAAGTGCCGGTGATGATGACCGCGTTGATGATCGACACCACGCCGACCACAACCTGATAGATCCCGAACTGCTCGGTGGTCATCAACCGAGGAAGGACGAAATGAATGCCGTAGCCGCTCACCATGAACCAGACCTTGGCGGCGGTGATGTAGATTGTTCCTCGCCCGGCGATCGCCGCGATGTTATCCGTTGACGCTGCCGGCTTCAATTCTTCTGCTGCCAATTGAGTCATTCTTCTCTAGCGAGCTTTTAATGATCGCGCTGAACTGAGCTCCAATCCGCGACCAATCGTAAGCCTCAGCCGTGCAGCGCGCGTTCTCTTCGATCTTCCGCCGCAACCTATCACTGCTTAGGACGAGCTTCAACTTTTCGCTGAGCATCCGGCAATCGCCAGGCTCGAAGAGCAATCCATTCTCACCATCGGCTATCGCCTCGGCAAGCCCTCCGGCTCTCGAAGCAATCACAACGCGACCGGCACTAAACGCCTCCAGGCAAACGACCGGCATACCCTCAGTCCGGCCGCCGGCAAGAACGCGAGACGGAATCACAACCGCGTCGCAAACCGAAAGCAACTCTTCCCTTTCCAGCGCGCCAACTCGGCCGATGAATCTCGCGTTGATCGCTAGATCACTCGCCATGCTTTCGAGTCCGTTTCGCAGTTCCCCGTCGCCGGCGACAATCAGACGCAAGCCGTCAATCCCTTTCATCGCTTTCAACAGAACATCGAGCCCCTTGATCTCGATGAGCCGCCCGACGAACAAGATCGTGAAGGTAGCAACAGTACCTGAAGGATCAATCACAGATTGCCCGTTTGGCCTGCTGCAAATCGCCTCCGGACGATTGATTCCCATCGGCACTACTTCAGCCTTAGCCGCAGCCTCCGGGCACAACTTAATAAGCTTGCGCTTCAAGCCGGCGCTGACCGTCACGATTCGTTCGCTGCAAGCGGCGACGAACCTCGCGATGCTGCGCCCGCCGCGCATTCGCTCGAGAAGGTGAACCGCACCTGAGTGCTCGACGACAACATGAGGCTTTCCGAGCAGGCGCGAGATCGCAGCGCCGATGACTCCCGAGGGCACCATCCAGTGCGAGCAGATTGCGTCGGCTCGCAAGGCCAGGACGAAGGCGTGCGCGAAAAAACAGAGTAGTGAGATCAGGGCGGCGAGCTTCACCAGCAAGTTTGCAGACGCCAACTGATTCAGATCGCGACCGGCCTGAAAAGGGTCCAGCAGGAGCGGCAAAACGGGGCGGCATCGTTTGAGCGTGAACGCGGTGTACGCATGGCGGGGGGGCCATTCAACTGCGCTGCGATCACGCGGCGCGAGAACGGTAACACTAAACTCTACAGAAAGGGCGCGGGCGAAGTCTCGAATGTAGCCACACGTTTCGTCGTCGGGCGAGGATGGAAACGAGCTCGTCAGCATCAACAGCTTTGGCTTGTGACTATGCTTCAAGATGGGCTTCAAGATGGAACTCTGCGGGGTCGGCAACAACGGGCGGGAAAGCCAGGACGCTCGCATCTGACTTTGTTAACCGGCGTCGTCGAATGTAGCCCCGGACGATAAGGTAGAGTATCGCTGGTATCGTGCTATAAGGGTTGATGCCCGACACCTCGTCACCGTAGACGGTCTTGACCGGTACGCTTTCAACCACAAGGCCCGCACGGCGCGCCGCGAAAAACATCTCGGTCGGAAAGCCGTAGCGATCATACATCTCATCGAGTGCGAGGCGCTTCAGGGCTTGATTGCGAACGACCGCATAACCGCAGTGAGCGTCCACGCTGCCGTCGAACGCCGCGGCGTTTCGCGCCAACCAGCTAAAGAACCGGTTGCCGAGATAACGCAACCGAGGCATTGACGTGATGCTTACTTTGTCCAAGAACCTGTTTCCCTTTACGTAATCGGCCCGCGTGATCGCGCAATCAAGCAAATCGGCCAGGTCGCGCCCGTCCATCTGGCCGTCTCCATCCATCACGGCAATCAAGTCAATTTGGGAGTTCAGCACTATTCGATAGCCGGTCTTCGTAGCGGCGCCGACGCCGCGATTGGTTCTGTGTCTGACTGTTGTTAGTCGCTTATCCGTTAATCGACCAAGCACCTTCCACGTGTCATCAGTGCTTCCGTCGTCAACCGCCACGATAAGATCGACAAATGCCGGCACTCGTTTGATGGCCGGCTCGATGTGAGTTTCCTCGTTGTGCACGGGCATCACTACTGCGACGCTTTGGCCTCGATACATTTACTGTCCCTTTGCGATTCAGATGTCTCAGGTACCGTAGACTGTCCAGTCTGCGGATAACTCAACCGCAGACTGGACAGTCTACGGTACACGCGCTCGTAGCCGCAAAGCCAGTCTTAGTCACTCCCGCACCATCTCGAAAAGGCACCTAATAATTGACGGTCTGATACGGCTGTCGTAAGATGCCGCAATCACAGTCCGGTCCTCGGTTCCGCGAGAGCGCTTATGAAGCTCAGTGACAAGAACGCGATTGACGAACTCGTGGGCACTCTGCTCGACGACAAATACAGGCTTGAAGAGAAACTCGGCGAAGGCGGAATGGGGATCGTGTACCGGGCCACCCACATCCAGATGTCAAACACGGTTGCCGTCAAGTTACTGCACCCGCGTCTAGCCTCAGACTCGACGGTTGTGGAACTCTTCCGGCGCGAAGCGCGCGCGGCTGCTCAAATCCGTCACCCTAATGCCCTGGTAGTCACCGACTTTGGAGTCACGAGAGACGCTGGAATCCCTTACGTGGTGATGGAATTCCTCGAAGGCGAGGACCTGAGACACAAGTTAAAGCGACACCGTCAGCTCGACTTCGAAGAAGCCTTCCGAATACTGAGTCAGACTTGCGCGGCCGTGTCCGCCGCTCATGCCAGAGGCGTGATCCATGGAGACCTGAAACCCGACAACATCTGGCTAATCAAAACCGAGCCGGAAATGCAGGGTGTCAAGGTGCTCAACTTCGGTATCGCAAAGTTGAAAGCAGGTACGGATTCGGAGAACCTGGCGCAGAAGGGAATGATCGTCGGAACGCCCTCCTACATGTCGCCCGAACAGTGTCGCGGTGAAGAAGTCGATGCTGCTTCAGACGTCTACAGTCTCGGTGTGATTCTCTACGAGATGCTCACCGGGCAGGTGCCGTTTGATGGCTCTGCGCCGCTGACAGTAGTGCTCAAGCACATCACCGAAACTCCCCGCCGATTGCGCGAACTGCGGCCAGATATTCCCGAAGAGGTTGAGAGGGTAGTTATGCGCTCGCTTGAGAAGAGGCCAGCAGACCGGCAGAAATCGGCGGTCCAGTTGGCGCAAGAATTCGAAGCCGCGCTACATGGCGCGACCAGGACTGTAGTTCTATCTGCGCGCGATAGAACTGCGGGCTCGCCCGTTCCGTCAGCCGCGCTACCTCCGATTGAGTCTCACACCGCTGATTCTGAAACGAAGCCTCTCTACCTGGACGAGAATGTTCAGTTCACGGTCTACCGGCCACAGACGGTCCAGCCGCTCGTCTGGTCAACCTTGCTTGCCTTCGCTCACCTGTCGGAGCGACAGCCCGATGCAAACGAGAATGAGCCTGATCCGATCGAAGAGGTTCAGAGGCAGGCGCAGCGCCTACTCGGGGAAAGAATCGAGGACTACCAGAAAATCGTCCATGATAGTTCGCAGGCTGTTCCGCGCGAGGGTGAGATTACGTTTATGCCCGCGGTGCCGGGAATCGAATTCAATCCGCCAAGCCGAACCTTCAAGTGGCAAGAGAGCGTGCACCGCGAAGACTTCAGGCTTCGGGCGCCGCAGTCGCTGGACGGGCAAACGGCGCGCGGCCGGCTGTGCGTTTTTCTTGGGAGCATTTTGCTCGCGGAAGTCACACTTACCATCCGAGTTGACAGCGCGCAAACGCTCGAACCCGCAAGCTTCGACCCGGCCTCCGCGCGCTGCTATCGAAAAATCTTCGCGTCGTACTCGCACCTGGACTCGGTGATAGTCGATCAGTTCGAGCACTTCGTTCAAGCATTCGGAGATGAGTACCTGCGCGACGTAAGTCATCTGCGCGCCGGGGAAGTATGGAGCGACCGGTTGGAGAAGATGATCATCGAAGCGGACATCTTTCAGCTCTTCTGGTCGACGAACTCGATGGGCTCTGAGTTTGTGAGGCGTGAATGGGAATTTGCATTGTCGCGTCGCCAGCCCAATTTCATTCGGCCTACCTACTGGGAAGAACCATTGCCGTCCGCGCCTGAGAAGGACTTGCCACCGGAAGCTTTATCGCGGTTGCACTTTCAGCGGCTAAGCGTAGCCGGCGTCGCGCCTCCCGCCCACCCTCGCACCCAGCCATCAGTTGGCTCTCCTCCGATGCGCGCTGAGCCGGTTGCCGCTTCAAAGGCGCGCGAGGCGCCGGCGCCGGGCGGCGCTGCGGCTCCTCCGCCCGCGCCCGTGATGGAGTGGGTTCTCTGTGGACACTGCGCTGAAAAGGTTGGATCCGACGATGTCTTTTGTGCTCATTGCGGCTCTCGTCAGCCAACTCCGGGGAGCGCGGCCGCTGCAGGCTGCGCCTATGTGGGGGCGGGACCGCCCGATCGCATCACCGCGGAGCTTGTGGTCGTTGGCACACCCACCGGGTCGCTCGCCGAGGATGCTCCAGCAGCGCGGAAGTTCGACGATCGTGATTGGTCGCATCACCGGATTCGCTCACGCCCGAAGTCTCTATTGGCTCGCCGGCTTGTTCGGCTAGCCGTAATAGTATTGGTCTCTAGTGTGGTGTTTGCGGGTCTGTTCTCTTACACAAGAGCATGGGAGTCATCTATCTCGATCGACACCGTGGAAACGCGAGCCAAAGTTTATCGTGGTGATCAGCTCATCGGCACAACACCTCTTGTCTTTCAAGTCCCAACCGGCCAACGCGTCAAGCTGACGTTAAAGGCTGATGGCTATGTCGATAAGGATGTAGAGTTCACTGCGGCAGCGGGTAAGTCAAACTTCACGTTTTTGATGGAGCGAACTAAATGAATGCGCCACTAATAGGTTGCCGGCTTGTCGGACGCACCTCTGACTTTTGCTGTCGATATATAAAGGATGCCGCCGAGGATTGCATTCAGGTAGACAGGTGCGAATGCCAGAATAGAAAACGTCAGCGCCTGCTCGCGCGCTATGCCTACGCTTCCAAACAGCGCGATCATTGCCCACTCTCGCACGCCCAGTCCGCCGACTGAAATCGGCATCAGCCTTACCAGATCAACCAGAGAGATGAACGCAAACACCGTCAGCAGTTCGACCGGCAGTCTCATCGCCCACGCGACCACATAGCACCCCAGACTCCACACGATTCGGATCAAGACCGAAATCACCAAGGTTCGAAACAGCAAGGCTCCGTCGCGCCTCAACTGTGACACCGATTCGAGCGTTCGCGCCGCGGCTTCGGCCAATCGGACCGTTCTAATCCGCCGGCCAATTGCCCGGATGATTCGCGCCAGCCGCGACGAAACATAGTCGCTCATCAACATCGCTATCGCGATGAACGCAACTCCCAAAATCGTTTCGCTGACGTAGATCATCGGGTCCGTCTGCCCATACGCGCGAGTCATCAGCGTCGCGGCCAGCCCGATCAGCAATAGCGTAAAGACTCCGACCAGCCGTTCGTAAACCACAGTCGACAGCACTAACGCCTTGTCGCGCGCTTCGCGGTCAGCATAGATCAAGCGCGCCACGTCGCCGCTCACACCTCCGCCCGGAACGAAGCACGTGAAGAAAATGCCGATCAGGTAGTAGGCAAACAGACGCCGTGTCTTGAAGCGAAGGCCGCTCGCGGCCAGAATAGTTCCCCATCGATAAGCCATCAGCCAGGTCACCGCAAAGGAGGCGGCTACGGCAAGCGGCAGATAGATGACCCGCGTGTTCTTGAGCGCTTCAATCAGGCCGCGTGCGTCCGATTTCATCACCACGAACGTGAGCGCCCCGATGCCGATCACTACCTGCACCAAACCGCGCAACTTGACTCCACGGCGAGTGTCCGCGCGCTTAACGCCGGATACGGGTTGTTCCGCATCTTGCCTCGTCATTGTTGATTAGCGCTTCCCTCGAGGCTTCGAGTGGATGTTGATCCACATACGGCCGAGCTCAATAAGCGTCGCCGGAATATGGCTCGCGCGGATCGTCGAGCGGCCAGCGGGCCTTGGATAATGCCGCACTCCTACTTCGGCCATTCGAAAGCCGAAGTATCTAGCTTTCGCGAGGACCTCCGCATCGACGAAGAACTTCTTCGATTCGATACTTACCTTGTCAAACACCTCGCGCCGAAACAGCTTGAACGCGCAGTCGATGTCGCGAACTTTGATCCTGAATATGACCCTGACCAGGAGATTGAACCCCCACGAAAGCACCAGCCGCGTCAACGGGTCGAAGCGGTAGATGCGAAACCCATTCACGATATCGGCGTCGTCAATGAGCGCCAGCAGACTGGTGATCTCGCGGACGTCGAACTGATTGTCCGAGTCGGTGTAGAAAATAAGTTGATGTCGCGCGCTTGTAAAGCCGGTCTTGAGCGCTTCGGCGTAACCGCGATTCGGGTTGTGATGAAAGACGCGGATGTGCGAGGGGTCGGCGGCGGAAAGGCGATCGGCAATCTGCCCGGTTCGATCTACGGAACCGTCATCGACGATGATCACTTCCCAATCGCGCAGGTCGAGCGAGCGAAGAACGTCAGCGACTCGCTTCGTAGCTGTCTCGATGTTCTCTTCTTCGTCATAAGCCGGGAGCACGGCTGAGATGGTATCGAATGGCATAGCTACAGAAAATGATTGGTTCAAGTGAGAAATCAAGAATTGAAAATTGAAAAATGAAAATTGAAAGTTAGCGACATTTGTCAATTTGAGATTTTCAATTTTCAATTCCCGGTTCAATTCCCGGTCCCTATCCCAGGTATCCCAGTCCTCTCAGCCGCGCGCGGATTTCCTCGCTCTCCTCGTCGGTCATCAAAGGCGAGCCTTCGGGCGCGTGGTAATCAAGACCCGTCTCCCTCGAAACTCTCACCGGGTTCCCCGCAAGGTACTCCTCGGTGAAGATCTCTTCCAGCACACGGCCATCCATGTCCGGCGGGATATCAACGCCGAAGGAGTGGAGAATCGTCGGCGCGTAGTCGATAATACGGGCGCCTTCAACCCGCGCGCCGCGTCGGATCTCCGGCCCGCGCCCCAGCATTATCCCGTTCATTCGATGATCTCCGGAGTTGCCGTACACCGGGGTTATGAACTTGTTAGAGGTAAGGTCCAACGTGCCGAGCGGCTTGTTGGCCATGTCGCTCGGCAGGAATTGAATATCAGGAGACTGCTCGATATAGGGACCGGTGTACAGATCTTCACGCCGCCAGATCGGGCCGATCAGAGGTTGGTGCGTCTCAGGATCCATAAGAGCGCGCAGCTTATCGATGATCTGGCGCATTTCTGTTTCGTAGGCCGCTCCAGGTTCGACGATACCGTGCTCTTCGCGCCCGCGCAGGTTGATGAATATCTGCCCGTAGTTCCCTTTTGAAAACGCAACCGTCCGCGACCAGTCCACGTCTTCAAGCGACAGCATGAGCAAATTTGCCAGCCTCATCAGCTTCGAGCGGTTGGTCACCCCAACCGACAATCGCAGGTGCGCCAGCCCCATCTTCATCGCCGAGCGGTAAGCGAGATCAGGCGTCAGACCCAGCCTGAAAAGCGCGCGCTTGAATAGAGTCATCGCGTCGCGCTTCAGCACGAGCAGCCCTTCATCAATCAGCCACACGTTAAAGCAAAGAAACTTCTCGATTGGGCCGAAACCGTGATCCGAACCCATGTAAACAGTCGTGTCAGGGCCGGCGTCGTCAAACAACTCGCCAAGAGTCGAATCTACCGCGTGCCAGTACTCGTGTATGCGGCCTATGTGAGCGTCGTGCTCCTTGCGGTCGAAGAAGGGATGCGTTTCATCCAGCAGGTGCCACAGCTCATGCTGAAACCGGTCGGTTCCCCAATAGTGAGTAGCGAAGACCTCCCAGCCATACTGTTCCATCAGGTAGCGGTTGACCTTGGTCTTGTATTCGAGCTCGGTGAAGAGTTGGTCGAGAATCTTATCGACATTGCCAGGCGTGTAGACCTCGGTTATGTAAAGCTCATAAGGCCCAAACCTGCTTTCGATCTCTTCAACAAGGCTTTGCGGATAGGTGAAGTCGCGGCGTCCTCTTGGGGTCAGAAAATCAGAAACCATCACGCCGTTGACCATCATCGGAGGATAAGTGCAGGGGACGTTGGTTACGATCGCGCGTTTGCCCATCCGGCCGAGGATGTCCCAGAACGGAAGCCCGTCTCGCGAGTGCGAGCTTACAGGCATATCGGGCAGCGCGCCGCTTCCCTTTCTCCGTAGAAGGAACTCGAAAACGCCGTGTTTGCCAGGGTTTTTGCCGGTCATCCACGATACCCAGGCGGTCGGAGTGATCGGAGGTATAGTCGTTTCGAGCGGTCCGCGAACGCCTTCCTCGATGAACTGTTTCAGTCGAGGCATCAAGCCTCGATCGATCAACGGATCAAGCACGTCGAACGTCGCGCCATCAAGACCGATGAATAGAACTTTCTTGCTCATAGCAAAAGACCTGAACTATAGCTGATCGATTGAAAAGTTTTCAACCGAGGCTCCAAAACTGGGGGTGCTGGCTAATTGACGCGCTCTGCACAATATGGTTAACCTACAACTGCAGTTTTGAGGAATGTATGTCTGAAGAAACAGAAATCGCCTTCGTTGAGGAGCTTAGAAAGCACGAGAATCAATGGGTTGCTATCCATGAATCGGGTGAGAGCGAGACGATTGTGGGTAGTGGGTTGAATGCTGTCGAAGCCACGCGCGACGCGGAGGCAAAGGGATTCTACGACACGGTACTGTTCAAGGTCCTACCGACGGACCAAGCTTATGTTCCTGGTAACCGCAATCTGGCGCGACTCGTCACTTCAAATCTGCCTCGGAACCGCTCAAAAGTGATGCGGTATGTCACTGGCAAGAATCGAATTGAGAAAACTTCCTGAAAGTGACAGGAACGTGGAACGCGTTAGAACGCGCTTGCCACGTTACCTCGATACATGTCACGATAACACCCCCTAAAAGGAGGTCGCTATGGCTAAGCACACCGCGAAGAGTCCTGCCGTATCTAAAACTATTAAGTATTCGGGTGCCGAGAAAGTCGTGTCTATCTTTGCGGATAACTACGTTATTGCACATAAAGGGACTTCGGCTACTCTATATTTTTTTCAGGCGCAGTTTTCACGTCTCACCGGTACGCAAGCTACCGGTACGGCACCTGGCTACAGCCAGCAAGTCAGGGCCTCAGACGCGGAGTATCAGTGTGTTTCTCGTGTTGCGATGGATAGCGCAACATTTGATGGCCTTCTCAGAGCGATGGCAAAGAATCGAGGCCTTACTCTTCAGCCAGAGAAGAAGCAGGAAGATCAATCATGACCTTGAACATAGATGTCACATTGTCTGCACAGACGCCGAGTACGCGTGTAACGTTTGCGGAAGACGGTCGCCAAGAACAAGTAGTTACAGCGTCACCCCTGCCGGACCGCTGGGTCTACGATTTTCGAACCAACACTGCGACCGGTATGTATAGCCTTGACGAGTCATCGGCCGAACTTGAGCAGACGTTTACCAAGCTTGCAGAACAGTGGCGCAATGAGACTGCCCATTTATCGCTCGCCGGTGAGAAAGCGAATAGCTTCGCCTACCATCAGATCATGGCGATGGGCCCGAGGGTGCTACCTCTTATTTTTCGAGAACTCGAAGCTACAACGAGCGATTGGTTCTGGGCATTAAGGGCGATTGCCAGAGACAAGGCGCCAGTCATTAAGCCGGAGGACAGAGGAAGGGTCCGAAGGATAGCAGAAATATGGATGGACTGGGGGAAGCAGAATGGGTATGTCTCCGGCTGACGCCTGGGTGCGGCGCCATTTCCCAAATCTACGCAACGGCCAGTATAGAGTGACAAGTCTAGACACGCGAGATTACAACTGTCTTGCCTGGGCTGCCGGTGAGACTGATAGAAAGTGGGATCCTAATGACCCGGATCAGCATTGGCCAGATGGCGTGCCGCGCGAACAGACCATTCCTGCTTTCATTGCTGCCTATTCGACCTGTCGTTATGTAGAGTGCGACAATGGAGCTTTTGAGGAGGGTTACGAAAAGATAGCAATCTATGCTAATCAACGTGGCCCGCAGCACGCGGCTAGACAGTTAAATGGGGCGTGGAGCAGTAAACTAGGCGATGGCTGGGACATAGAGCATCCAACACTTGAAGGCGTAGAAAACAACGATTACGGTAAGCCTGTCGCCTATATGAAAAGGCCGATCATTCACGACGCGGAAATCATTCCATAGTATTTGTTGAAAGCCATTAGACTGGTGAGTCAACGTGCTCGCTCATTTACTGGCGTCAACAAATCTCAACCACGTCCGCTGCCAGCCCATATCATCAAGTATAAAAGAAGGATCACGCCGCCCAAACCAATGGCTATCAGCCAGCTCTCAATAAACCAGCGCCGCTTCAACGTGACCGTGACCTTCTGCCATATCTCCGCGATCCTGCGAAGCTCGCGCTTATCAAAAAAGCGAAGCGCGAACAGCAACAGCGGGAACAACAATGCCAGCGTCGCCTTGGTCGCCATCGACGCAAAAAGAGTGGCGCGATTTTGCGTGTCACCGTGAAACCAATCGTTGAAGTAGAAAGCCCCGACAAGCAGCGTTCCGACAGCCAGGATGGCAAACACTCGGCCCCACTCGTACCGGACTTTGAAAAACAGATTCGAAGCCCAATATCTGAGCGCACAAAACACTACGTACGACAGCAGCGTCGAGACGGTCGCTCCCATGATGCCGTATCGCGGGATCAACCAGAAGTTCAATCCGATGTTCACCATCAACGCCGCGAGGATGACTATCGGTGCAAAGATCGTCCGCTTCTTTAGAGTAATGCCGATGTTCAGCACCCGGGACGCGCAGTCGAGCACCGCTGCCAGCCCAAGCAGCGGGATTATCGTTGCCGCCGGCCAGTAGCTCTTCAAGCCGTACAACCGAAGCCCGTCTCCGGCTACCGCCGACACGCAAAGCGCGAAGAACATGCTCACGAACAGAATGTAGGTCAGCACCCGCGAGTAGTATTCTTCTGCGCCCTCTTCGTTCATCACCGAGAATCGCATCACCGTCCACACCTGACTGAACGGCACTGTCACCAGAATGGTCACAACCGATACCAGCGTGTTTGCCATCGAATAGGCGCCGAGCTCTCTCGGGGTCCCGTACCGCT
Organism: Acidobacteriota bacterium; assembly: GCA_038040445.1. Taxonomy (NCBI): domain Bacteria; kingdom Pseudomonadati; phylum Acidobacteriota; class Blastocatellia; genus Candidatus Onstottus; species Candidatus Onstottus frigus. Next base: position 26,138 of record JBBPIG010000033.1, read on the forward strand.
CGAGGAAAAAGCGGTCGATCATCATGAATAAGTGAAACGATATCTGACCGAAGATCAACGGCGCGCCAAACGACAGCATCCCGCGAAGCTCGGTTGCGGAAAAACTCAGGCTCAAGTCGCGCCTCACCATCACGTAGAACAGCACGGCTTCAAACGCCCCGCCCACCAGCCGTCCGATCAGCACGTTACGAATATTCGCGCCGACGCCAATCACCAGGTACGTGATCAACACGAGCTGGAACAGAAATGCCGTGATGTTAAGAGCGGAATATTGGGCGGACTTGAACCTTGCGCGCAGGATCGAGTCCGGGATAAGCGTGATGACATCAAAGAAGCTGATAAGAAAAATAATCTGAATCAGGTTGGCGCGCGATCGATCGCCCTGAAAGACAATCGCCGACACCTGCGGAGCGGCCATCCACAAAAGCGCGGTCGCCGCGGCCGACGACCCAAGCAAGAAGATCAACGTCGAACCGACTATCCTACGGCGATGAGCCGTATCCTCAGTCTCGTAATAGTGGCGAAAGAACGCGTGATTGAGCCCGAACTTGAGTACGATCGTCACCAGCGTCAGCGTAACGGTGAGCAGCGACAATACGCCGAACTCGCCTGCCGGCAGATAGCGGGCGTACACCGGCACCAGCACGAGTCCGAAAGCGCTGTTGACCACGCTGCCGATGCCGAAGATCAGCGTGTGCTTGACCGTTTTCTTGATCTTGTCGTATATCGTGGCCGTTACTCCCGCCTTCGCCTGATGGACACAATCAGCGCGGCCAGCGTCAGCGCCGCAGCCGCGAGGCTAACGTACACTGATAGGAAAAAGGCCTTTGGCATAAACGCAAATGATACCACATGGCGGCCCGCGGGCACGTTTACCGCTCGCATCGTATGATTCGCCCGCAAGACCTCGACCGGCCGGCCATCCACATACCCGCGCCATCCGGGATAGTAGTTGTCGCTAAGCACGAGCAAGCCGTCTTGAGCGCTCTCGGTCTCAACTACCACCCGATTGCGTTTGTCTTCGATGATCGTCGCGGACGCAGCGCCCGGGTCGGCCGTCGCGATCCCATTCCCCGTCGCGATGACCACCGCCGTGTGCGTATCGAAGCGGATATCGCGCAACGCCTCGAGTGATGCCGCTGCGTCTCCCACCTCGATTACTGAGCTTGCGAAGAAGGCGCGAGGCATCGCGCCTTTGTTCTCGTACACGGACAGCCCTTCCGCCGTGGCTAACAAATCATAGCCGTCAATCGGGGGCGCCGATTGGCGAGTCAACACGTATCTGACGTTCAGAAGGTCGAAGAACGGAGAGTGGTACTCATCGAACACAACGTGGCTGAGGTTTTGTTGCGGTTCGATCAGCGACGCGAATTCGCGATACCATTTTGGAAACTGCTGGTTCTTTCCGGTCACCGTCGCAATCTGATAAGGCAGCAACGTATTGGGCGGCGCGATGATTTTTTCCGCGCCGGCTTCGCTCGTGACTCTGCGATTAGTCTTGAGATCAGACGGCACGACCAGCACGCGGCCGGGCAGCAACGAATGTAGCAGCTCGGTTATCTCGGTCTTCGGAAACACACGCGAGCGATCAAAGCTGCGGTCGAACTGGGAGCTGTTCCAGAACAGATCAGCCACCAGCAGCATGGTTATCAGAGCAAGAAAGCTCGGGCCGGCAAGTCGCCGTTCGCTGAACGCCCACACCAACAAGACGGCCAGGAAAAGAAGCCCCAGAGGAATCAGTATGCTCAAGCTGGGCGGCGCGAATTGAGCGCTCAGTGCAACGACCGCTCTTCGGATGAAAGCTACGCGGCCTCTCTCACCCGCATCAACGGTGACTCCGCTGAGCGACAACAAGTACGAACCGATCACCGCAAGCAGGACGAACGCTGCAATCCCAATGGCGAAGCGCCGCGCGAGCTTGCCGAATGCGCGAAGCCGCTCCGCGCCGGACCAAAGAAGCAAGTCCGTTCCAAACGCTACGAGCACCGCCGCCCCGAAAAGAAACAGGACGCCGGCGCGAACCGCGACTCGAATGATCTGAAGGATCGGTATGTATCGAGTAAGAGGAACATACAGGGGCGTGGTCATCATTATGATCAGCGACAACCCCGCGAGCATAGCGAAGAAGGCGACGTGATTGCGAAATGCAACGTCGGAGTTCGAAGTCTGAAAGAGACGTTTACTTCCTGTCTGCCTGAGCAAGTAAATACAAAAGCCAAGGGGCGCTAGCGCCGCTACGCCAAGATAAAGAATATGGTCGTGCGAGACCCCAAGCGCCGTGAATAGCGTGAGCATCTTCGCGTCGTAGGCCGCACCGAACAGGTTCGGAAAGATCAACGTGCCCGCGTACCACGGCGGCAGGTAGACGTAGCCAAGCTCCGCGCCCACTATCTTGCGATTCGAGTACGACAGCAGCTCCAACGACGGCGCCCATTGCGTCGCTGAAAGCGCGAAGCCCACAGCCAGCGTCAAACCCATCATCATAACCACGCGCCTGATCGCGCGGCTCCCGTTGGAACGCCGGACGAACGCGAAGAAGAGGTAGTACACGATAACCGCGCCAACGTAGTAGATCTGATTCGGGAGATACCCGCAGAAAAACTGCGCCGCCAGACACACACCCGCCAGCATCGCCTGCACGTAGCTCTTGCGTTGGATGCTGCGATCCGCAAACAACATGATCAACGGGAGCCACATCAATCCGCCCCACCAGCCGAGCCCGGTCAGGTGCAGCATCGAGTGGGCGGAGAACTCAAACACCAGCGAGCCCATCAAGGCGCCGCCCCCGCCGGCGCCCATGGACACAAGGAAGATGTACATGAAAACCGCCGCCAGCATTAGCTCCGTTATGCGCGCGACAGAATAACCAAGCGGTACGTCGAAGAACTTGTAGAACAACAGAAAAGGCGAGAGCGTGCGGGTGACTCCGTCAGCGTAGATGGGATGCCCCGCCATCGTGAAAGGGTTCCACAGCGGAAGCTCGCCATCACGATACGCGGACACTACGAAGTAGTCCCGAGTCACGTATGTGTCCGTCAGGTCGCGGCGATTGTAAGGGTAGTCCGATTGTCCGGCGTGGTAGCCCCAGGGCAACTGATTGTTAAGCGTGTTGACGTCGATGAGCGTTTCGCCGAGAAAGAACACGCGCCAGAACATCGCGATGACGGCTGCCACTATCACGATGACGTTGACTGCATGCCTCGTGAGACCAGCGTTGCCGGATGAAGAGTCAAGTGGACGCGAGTCGTTCGGTGATGCGGAACGCTCGACCTCTGGCTCAGCCATCATCCTTCATCCCCTCATCCTACAAGTAGCCGAGACCGCGCAGCTTGTCCTCGACCATCCGCTCTTCTTCCGCGGTCAGCCGAGTCTGATCGGAGCCGGTCTGCAAACCGGCGGAGTCGGCCTGCAATGGGTGCGCTGCCAGGAAGGCTTCTGTGAAGGCTGCTTGAATCACGTGGCCGTCCAGCTTATCAGGTACCGGCATGCCCGCTGCGTAGGTCATCGTCGGAACCAGGTCATAGACCGATGGCGAAGCCGTCAGCCTGGTCGAGCGCAGGCCCGGTCCTTTGCAGATCAAGATGCCCTCAGGCCGGTGATCGCCGCTCCACCAGAATCCGCGCGCGCGAACTTCTTCTGGCGGCCCACCAAGCCGGGCCGCCGAGTTCCAGTAGACATAAAGATCGCTCGCACGCTCGGTGAACGGGCCCGAATAAACCTCGTCGCGCCGAACTATCCGGTCGACTACCTTGTTTCCCCCGTCGTCGGTCCACTCGCTTAGATCTTCGATAATTCGGGAGCAGACTTCCTCGTAGGCGCTGCGCTTGACGATGCCGCCAGCGTTACGTCCTTCAAGGTTGATATTGATGACGTGGCGGCCGGGCTCGGTGTAGGCGATCGTCCGCTCCCAATCGATCGAAGAATAAAACGAATCCTTCTCCGCAGTCTGTAATCGCGCGATGCGATCTTCACCCACTCCGGCCTTGACGCGTTCCCTGACGGACACGGGCAGGAGACTGCGAGCAGCGCGGCGGCCGGCGCTGATAAACGACAGCCGGCCCGACGAGCGTCCGCTTCGAACCATGTAGCCTTTTCCTTCGAGCCACGCCGCCAGATGATAGGACGCGCCGGTGTGTGGTCCCATCCCGTGGTCCGAGATCACAAAGACTTGAGTCTCATCGTTCGCGCGGTTCAGCAGCCGCGCAATTGCTCGATCAAGCGCTCGATAGATTTCAAGAAGCGGATTGCTCGCCGCCGTCTCGGAAGGTTGATCGCCATGCAAGCCTTCATGGTATTTCCACAGATTGTGCCCCGCCCAATCGCTTGCCGTGTAGACCGTCATGAAAAAATCAACCGGCCTGTTTGCGATCAGATACTCCGCGGCGTCCGTCTGAGTCTCGATCAACTTCATCCAGGCGGTTGTCGCATCGTCGAGCCGGCCGGCTCTCATCAAATCACCCAGACCCTGCGGGGCGAAATCATAATTTGAGAATCGGCTGAAGAATTCGCCGCGGAGCTTTTCTGGACAGAACGCGCGCTCGTTCAAAGACGGGGCGTCGAGCCCGCTAACCATGAAGCCGCCAGCCTCGCACTGAGCCGGATAGGTCATCGGCACGTTTAGAAATCCGCAAGTGAGCCCATGCCTCGATAGATGTGAGCTGAGCAACTCGCCCGTTCGGTCCCCGCCTTTGAAGAAGACTTGCTTGCCGGTTGCGAAGTCGCGATCGGAAAAAACAAACAACCCGTGACGGCCTGGAATCAGTCCCGTCAGTATCGAAGTCCATGCGGACGCGCTGTGCATATTCGGAGTTGACATCAAACGCGATGACGCTCCTTCGTTCATTAGCCGCGCCAGTGCGGGAAGATGGCCGGCCGCGGTCCACGGTTCGATGAGATCCATCGTGGCCGCGTCAAGACCGATGACTAGAATCTTCATAAACAGCTCAATGACATCGGAAACGGAGAAAGCGTTGAAAAATGAAAATTTCCACTTTCAGCGGTTTCGCTCGCAGCAATCTTCAATTTGCAATTTTCATTTTCATTGTTCAATTCACTCCGGCTTGCGCGGATGAAACTTGTACCGTCTTAGATAACGCGCCCCGCCTACTCGATATAGCCCAGCGCTTTCAGGCGCTCACGCAGTTCTGCCTCTTCGCGCGCGTTGTAGACTGACTGAACCGACGCTTCGCTTGTAGTTGCCGCCGGTTGCTTGTATGAGGTGCCCCGTCGCGGAGATTCCATCGTCTCATCAAACACTTCTGTCAGCACGCGGCCATCCATATCCGTCGTCAGCGAACAACCTAGTGACGCCAGCGCGGTGGGACCGACATCGCGCAAGTTTGGCTGATTGAAAAGACTGGCCTCGCGTCCGATGCGGCGACCCCATGCGATGAATATCCCATCGCGTGAGTGAGTGCCCGTCGTCGAATCCGCCGGCACGACTACCTCGCCGTAGCTTGGACGCTCATTGTAAACATACTCATCGCGACGCGGGACCATCACCAGATCCGGCAGCCTGCTTGACCACGCGCCGTTGAATGCCTCCTCGCGGCGCATTGCCCGTTCAAACACCGGCTCTCCATCGTCAGGCGCGATCAGTTGCAGCAGCGCGCTCCGGGCTTCTTCGACAACGCTATCGAATGCGTCTTCGCTCACGATGCCTTCGCTTTCGCGGCCCGCCAAGTTCACCCAGACTCCTTTGTCTTGAGAGAAGAACGCGCGCGTCCGCGACCAGTCGATCTCTTCAAGAAAGCCGCCGCCGTATTCCACTTTTCTATCAAGAACGCTTCCATTCGGAACTGCCGCCGAAATTCTCCGCGCGATCTTTCCCTTAAGCGCTCTGACTCGAGCAATGCTCTTGCGCGAAGCGGGTGACTTGAATGTCAGCAGCCCGGCGGAAGCCAGCAGCTCATTGACTCGGACTTCAAACAGCTCCGAACAGAAGCCGTGGTCCGAGACCACCAGCACTCTGGTCTCGGCGGGAAGCTGCTCGATCAATCTCCCAACTGCAAGGTCGAGCCGTTGATATGTCTCGTGAATGAACTCTCGAAACTCGGGCGGTGTTTTTGGGTCGTGGCGTGGATGCGCCGGGTCCATATCGGCCCAGTAGTCGTGCTGCGCTCGATCGAGCACCGAGAAGACCACCATCAGAAAATCCCACTCGCCTCGCTGCATCAAAAATCTGAGAGCGCGTTCGCGGACTTCGGTCGCTCGCCGAAACTCATTCGCGCGTGCATGCTTGTCGGGGATTCTCTCAGGCTCGATAACGTAATTTGGAAACTCCGCGAGCAATTCGCTCTTGAGCGAAGCCGGATGCGTAAACTCTGACCCGCGGCCCGGCGTTAGCATTCCGGTCACCATCAAGCCGTTGATCGGCTCGGGCGGATAGGTCGTCGGGACATTGAGCACAATCGAGCGTCCGCCGTGTTCAGTCAAGATATCCCACACCGGTCTCGTCATTATGTCGCGCCCGCTCATAGCGCGTACCGTGTACTTCGAAGGGTTCTTGATGAACGGCGAGAAGACTCCGTGCATGCCTTCGCTGGTGCCGGTTGTGCAGCTAGCCCAGCCGGGAAAACTATTTGGCAGGATGGTGGAGCGAAGCGGCGCACTCACGCCCTCGCGCATCAGCCGCGCAAGAACCGGCAAACGGCCCGCGCTCGCAAGCGGATTGATTATGTCGAACGTCGCGCCGTCCAGTCCTATGATTACCGTCTTCATTCTTGTTTCTTAGGTCTCAAGCTGAACGATCATTAGCAACCACAAAGGCACAAAGACACTAAGACAGGATTTCTTTGTGGCTTTGTGCCTTTGTGTTTAGGTTCCGTCGTCTACGCATAGCCAGGCGCTTCAAGTCGGCGGCGAACTTCTTCCTCATCCTCTTCGGTGTAGCTGCTCGGCGCGGACGCCACCAGGGACATGTTTTCAAGCTTCGCGATTATTCGAGCCGCGCTTTCCTCGGGCAATTCTCGATCCGTTTCAACGATTACTTCCGAAGCAAGCGGCGCTTCATAAGGATCGTCGACGCCGGTGAAATTCTTGATCTCACCGGCGAGCGCCTTCTTGTACAGGCCCTTCACGTCGCGCTTGGCCAACACGTCGATCGGACACTTCACGTACACTTCGACAAAGGCGCCGATATCGCGCCGCAGTTCGTCGCGCACTTCGCGATAAGGCGAGATCGCCGCCGCGATCGCGACGACGCCGTTGCGAGTCAGGAGATTGCACACAAAACCAATTCGTCGAATGTTTGTGTCGCGGTCTTCTTTAGAAAAGCCAAGCCCCTTTGAAAGATTAGTCCGGATGACATCGCCGTCGAGCACTTCTACCCTGTGGCCTCGAGCGTCCAATTCGCTTTCGACAAGCCGAGCAAGCGTGGTCTTACCCGCGCCCGAAAGCCCCGTAAACCATAATGTAAACCCCTTTTGTTCCATCTGCTCTCCCGTTTGATAGATAGTCCGTTCATTCTATTGCGAAAGGCGCTGATCGTGCAAAGGAGCGAATATACACGACCACTTCGACTTGCGAAAGAACGCGGCCGATTCGGTAGTGTCCTAATCTTGTGTTGATATTTGCAGGCGCCCTGGAGCACGACACCGATGACGGGCGACGGAATATTTGGACTGCGGCGGCCTTTGTGCGTTGCCGCCGCTTTTGGTTATCGCCCACGAAACGACACAAAGCGGTGGCAACGCAAAGACGCCACCGCAGTCCAAATACGCGGTCGCCCGATAGTGTCCTAGTCGACCAACACAAGATTAGGACACTACCGCCGATTCGAAGCGAGCAGACTGAAGTCCGCAACAGCAGGCCGAAGATCATCGACTAGCCAAGGCGCCGCCGGGCAGGGTCTGAGAAGGTACCTGCCTGAGAGCGGCGCAGTCCAAAGCGGTATGAATGTTCGCCTTGACATGACTCCGCCTTAAAGTTAATAATCGCGGCGCTTCAACGACCTATTTCCGGTCTGCCAGCGTTTTCATTTGAGCTGCCTACTGGTCCAGAGCCCGCCTCTGCGGAGCTCTCATCCAACATCGAGAGGGGAACGCAATCGGATGGAGACCAAGCGAGCCGATCAGCGGAGCGTCAATCGAACGACGTTCCGGGGGCTGTTCCGGGTCAAGCCACTCGATGCGATTCTCGAAGACGCCGAAGAGCCTGAGCATCAACTAAAGCGCGCGCTCGGTCCCGTCCAACTCACCCTCTTTGGCATAGGCGCGATCATCGGCGCTGGGATATTCGCCACAATCGGTACGGCTGCCGCGGGCGACGCGAACAGGCCAGGCGCGGGACCGGCGCTGATGGTTTCGTTCCTGATCACTGCAATCGTCTGCGCGTTTACCGCGCTCTGCTACGCCGAATTCGCTTCGATGGTCCCGATTTCGGGCTCGGCCTACACATACTCTTACGCGACGCTTGGCGAAGTAATCGCCTGGATCATCGGCTGGGACCTGATCATCGAATACGCGGTTGGAAACATCGCGGTCGCGATAAGCTGGGCGAATTACTTCAAGACGTTGCTCGCCGGTCTGCACATCCCGGGGGTTGCGCCAAGCGGCATCCACATTCCTGATTGGATATCGATGGACTATCGCACCGCGGCGAAGGTGCCTGGAGTCTACGAAAATGCTCCGCACATATTCGGCAAGCCGATAATCTTCAACGTGCTTGCGGTTGCCATCGTCGCCCTCGTCACGATTGTCCTGATCTGGGGCATACGCGAGAGCGCTCGCTTCAACGCGGTGATGGTCGGCATCAAAATCCTGGTGCTCACGTTTTTCATAGTCGTCGGGTTCACTTACGTTCAACCCGCCAACTGGACCCCGTTCAGCCCGACTGGGTTTGCCGGCATCAGCGCGGGCGCCGCCATTGTGTTCTTTGCGTACATCGGCTTCGACGCGGTTTCGACCGTCGCCGAAGAAACCAGGAATCCGCGGCGCAATTTGCCGATTGGGATCATCGCTTCGTTGATTATCTGCACCCTCTTTTACGCCGTGGTTGCTTGTGTGTTTACCGGCCTGATCTCGTACCCCGAGTTGAAGGCCAAACTCGCAACCGAGCAAGCCGAACCGCTCACTATGGCCTTGCAGCACGTTGGGCAGCAATTTAATACCGACCTGGGATGGGCAGTCGGCATCGTGGCGTTCGGATCGGTCATCGCGCACACGGCGGTTCTGTTAGTGTTTCAGCTCGGTCAGCCGCGCATCTTTTTCTCGATGGCGCGCGACGGATTGTTGCCAAAGGTCTTCTACAAGGTCCATCCGCGATTCCGGACTCCACACATCTCGACGATACTGACTGGCGTCTTCGTAGCCTCGTTCGCAGCGGTCGCAAGCATCGACGAGATGGTCGATCTCACTAACATCGGGACGTTGTTCGCATTCATACTGGTCTGCGCCGGAATAATAGTCTTGCGGGTCAAAGATCCCGAGCGGCACCGTCCATTCCGCGTGCCCTTTGGCTTGGTGATTCCGGTTCTTGGCATCATCTCCTGTCTTTATCTGATCTACTTTTTGCCGCCGACCTCGTGGCTGCGGTTCGCGGCGTGGCTGAATCTCGGATTCGTGATCTACGTCGGCTACGGCGCCGTTCACAGCCGCTTGACCGGGCGCGAACACGCAGAGCGGCCAGCCGAGCACGACGCGCGAACGGCTTACACGGGCGCCTGGCTTGCGATCATTGGAGTTGGGCTGCTCGTTTTCATGCGAGGCTTCGACATATGGCTTGAAGCGCTCAAGGCGCGTGCAGACATGACCGGCTTGTCGAAGATGATTGCTGCGCTTGGCGACGTATTCAAGTCGGCGCCGTGGCTGGAAGTCTCATGGTTCTTGATCGTACCGCTGGCGCTGAATGCATTCGTGCTTTGCCCGATCGTGATAACGCGGGCGCTACGGGCATCGCGCAAAGGCGGGGGCGAGGGCCAGGCCGGCATCACATCGGCAAGCTTGATCATTGCCATCGTTCTTGCGGCGGTGACGGTAGTGTATTTCTTGCTGCTAGCGAGGCACAATCCTTAGGGCGAGGCCTGTCCGACAAACTTCAGTTTGTCGTGACTTTCGGCATCTGCTCTTCAGGGTAAGCAGACGACAAACTGAAGTTTGTTGGACAATTCTTCGGAGGAGACCACAATGGCGGACGCTGCCGTCGCAGTCGAAGACAAAAAGACCGGATTTGTTCGCGGGCTCGGACTGCTGGACTCAACGACGATTGTAGCCGGTTCGATGATCGGGTCGGGAATCTTCATCGTCTCGGCCGAGATGGCCCGGCAAGTCGGCTCGCCCGGTTGGCTTCTTGTCGCATGGATTGTCACGGGGTTGCTGACGGTGATAGGCGCGCTCAGCTACGGTGAGCTTGCCGCGATGATGCCAAAGGCTGGAGGCCAGTACGTCTACATTCGCGAGGCTTTCTCGCCAATCTGGGGATTCCTCTACGGATGGACCCTGTTCATGGTGATTCAGACGGGGACGATCGCGGCAGTCGCAGTGGGGTTCGCCAGGTACTTTGGCGTAATGTGGCCGACGCTTTCGGAAAGCAACTACATCGTGAGGCCGATTCATCTCGGGTCGAGCTACGCGATTTCGCTTTCGACCGCGCAGTTGGTTGGTTTGTTGATGATTGTGCTGCTGACGTGGATGAACACGCGCGGGCTGAAGCTCGGCAAGTTCGTGCAGAACGTTTTCACCTTTGCCAAGACTGGCGCGCTGATAGCTTTGATCGTGCTTGGACTTGTCATAGGTTTGCTGAGCGGAACCGCGGCACACGCCAACTTTGCAGACCTCTGGACTGTGCGGGGCAAGCTTCAAGCTGTAGGGCCCAACCTAACGGCGATCACCACCCTCGGTTTGTTCGTGGGAATTTGCGTTTCGCAAACCAACTCGCTGTTCTCTGCCGACGCATGGAACAACATCACTTTCACCGCTGGAGAGGTGAAAAACCCGAAACGCAACATCCCGCTGTCGCTTGCATTCGGAACCTCTCTGGTCATCGCGTTGTACCTTCTGGCGAATTTCGCTTACCTGGTGACGCTTCCGTTCGAGACGATTCAAACCGTACCCAGCGATCGAGTGGCTTCAGCTACTGCCGACGTCATCTTCCCGGGCGCGGGCGCGACGATAATGGCAGTCTTTATCATGGTGTCGACCTTCGGCTGCAACAACGGGTTGATTCTGGCTGGGGCGCGGGCTTACTGGGCGATGGCTCGCGACGGATTGTTCTTCAGATCGGCCGGTGAGCTGAACACCAGGCACGTGCCGGCGTGGGGCCTCGTGATTCAGGGTATATGGGCGGCCGTTCTGGTGTTACCGCGGACGATAACTGGGACCAATGCGGCAACCGGCGATCCCACCTACGGGAACTTGTATGGAGACCTGCTGACTTACGTGATTTCGGCGGCGCTTATCTTTTACATCCTGACGATTGCGGGAATCTTCAGACTGCGACGGACGCGCCCCGACGTCGAGCGGCCGTATCGGGCGTTCGGTTATCCGATAGTTCCGGCGTTGTACATCGTCGGAGCGGCGGTGATTTTGGCGGTGCTGTTGATGTATCAGACGGCAACGACTCTGCCGGGCTTGATCATCATCGGAACAGGCATCCCGGTTTACTTTATCTGGCGAAAAGTAGGTGTGGCTTCGCCGGAGCAGGAAGCGCAGTGAGGTCCCGCAGTGAATGCAGGTTTCGAAACAATGAGTGATGATACAAGTGGAACGAATCGATAGGGAGACCACTAGTTTCTAATCTTAGACTCATCACTCATCACAGTCACTACTCTTAGGACTCGCGGAGGATTTATTGATGGCCAATCAACTTTTCGCAAGAAAACCGCTCGAAGTATTGCTCGCTGAAATGAAGGGCGATCACAGGCTTCGCCGAGTACTCGGCCCGGTTCAGCTCACATCTCTTGGGGTCGGCGCGATCATCGGCGCCGGCATCTTTGTAGCAACCGGGGCGGCTGCTCATAACACCGCCGGTCCCGCGCTTATGATTTCGTATTGCGTCGCCGGCATTACATGCGTGTTCGCGGCCCTCTGTTACGCCGAGTTCGCCTCTATGGCGCCGGTTGCGGGTTCGGCGTTCACCTATGCCTATGCCACGTTGGGCGAGCTATTCGCCTGGATCATTGGCTGGGACCTGGTGCTCGAATACGCGGTGGGATCGGCAACGGTAGCCAACGGCTGGTCGAGCTTCTTCCAGAGTCTGCTTCCAGGGATGGGCATCCACTTGCCCGATGCGATCAGGCAGGCGCCCATTGTCTACGACGCCACTGCGGGACATTTCGTCAGAACCAATGGCATCGTGAATCTTCCTGCGGTAATCATCGTGCTCATCGTCACGGCCGTGCTGGTGAAGGGCATCCAGGAAAGCGCCAGCTTCAACGCCACTATGGTCTTCATAAAGGTAGCGGCCGTGCTATTCGTCATCGTAGTGGGCGCCTTTTACATCAACCCCGACAACTGGAAACCTTTCTCGCCCTATGGATGGGGCGGGCTGAACGTCATGGGATATACGGTGTGGGGCGAAACTGTCGGCGGCACGCCAGTTGGGATGCTCGCTGGGAGCGCGATCATCTTTTTTGCTTACATTGGCTTCGACTCGGTTTCGACGCACGCCGAGGAGGCAAAGCGGCCAAGCCGCGACGTCCCGATTGCCATCGTCACCTCATTGCTCATCTGCACCGTGCTTTACGTGGCGGTCGTGGTCGTGCTCACTGGCATGGTGAAATACACTCGGATCGACACGGGAGCCGGTGTCTCGGCGGCCTTCAAGGAAGTTGGGCTGCCCTGGGCCGAGATCATAATCGCATCGGCGGGCGTCGCCGGCATCACGTCGGTGCTTTTGGTGATGATGCTGTCCGGGCCGCGGGTCTTTCTGGCGATGGCGCGCGACGGGCTTGTTCCGCCGAAATTCTTTGCCGATATACATCCGCGCTTCCGCACGCCTTGGAAGACCACGATGCTTATCGGCGCCTTTGTATCGATAGGAGCTGGGCTGCTACCCATCGACGCCTTGCTCCAGATGACCAACATCGGAACGCTCTTCGCATTCGCGGTGGTCTGCGGGGCCGTGCTGATCATGCGCCGAACACACCCGAACGCGGAGCGCCCATTCCGTTGCCCGTTAGTGCCGCTCGTCCCCATCCTCGGCATCCTCATGTGTTTGATGCTGATGTTTTCATTGCCGGCGGCCAACTGGTTGCGCCTGATTGTCTGGCTTCTGATCGGGCTGGTCATCTATTTCCTCTACGGCCGGCGTCATAGCTTCATGAAGAAGTATCTTGCTCATGAAATCTCTGCCCACGGCGTTTCGCCCGGCGGGGCACTGGTAGACGACGTCGAGACCAAGGACGAAGCTCATCCCGATAAGCACAAGTAAACGCTTTGACAATGCCTGGGAAGCGCCGTCCGGGTCGCTCATCTCTTGCGGAAGTGAAACTGAAAAGTAAAGAGCGGCCTGGACGGTCAGGGCTTTCAGCACGCAAGTTGACGCTCATCGCTCCCCGCAGCTAGAATCTGCTTTACTTTGAAGCTATCATCGCGCGGTTAAATCTAGGGGGATGTGGCGGAACTGGCAGACGCGAAGGTCTCAAAAACCTTTAAGGGTAACCTTGTGTGGGTTCGATTCCCACCATCCCCACCAAGATCAGCAGGCAGAAGGCAGCGGGCAGAAGGCAGCACGGCTCAATCTAGTTGCATCGCGCTGCCGTTAGACCCCCTGACTTCTTTCTGGACACTCCCACTGTCTTATGAAGAAGCCTGAAATCAGCTTCGACACAATTCCGCGCTCCGCGGTCTCGAAGACCACTCTAAAGATTTGCCTCAAGTGCGCGTTCGACGTATTCACTAAACAGCTCAAGCTCACGCCGCGCACCGCCTACTCGGAACTCAAAAAGCACGTACCAGAAGAAGCCGACATCACCGGCTCGGCTACCTCGCGCCCTCACTTCTTCGGCGAGCCCGGCGTCGATCATTGTCCATATTGTAACGGCCCGAAGCGTTGGTTCGCGGAATTTCATGCTATTCGCATCGACGCTCATCCGTCATTCGAGAAAGAACGGAAGAAGCTTTGGGCCGTGCTCAAGAAGCAACCGGATCGCTATGCGCTCTGGAGCCTCGAACGAACCCAGATGCAAATCTTTTCTGAGTGGCTCGAGCGGTTGAACCGCAGCGTTAGCTTTGAGGGTGATCAGTGGTTGCTCGAAGCCGCGGTCTCGCACATCAAGCGCTCCGCGCCATCGCATGACTGGGACACCTTGCTATCAAGCGGAGTGCGAAGGGTCCAGCTCTCGCGGCAGGCGGAAGAGACCTTTAGTTACCAGGACGCGTGGCTGTACGTCTCGCCTGCGTTGTATGGCGACGTGATTATGGTGCAGCACCTGATCTCGCGCTCACATCAACACGGCGGGCGAACCTTCGAAGGAAGACTCACGTTTCAGGAACTGATCAGGCGGCTGCGAAGGATCGGCTATTTCGAGGCGAAGGGCATCGATGCGAACGATCAGTATGAAGCGTTCGAGCAAGCGATTGCCGCGCTGGTTGATTCGGGACCCGGCGCCGTGTACTATGCGGTGGACCGCAAAGACTATCTGGACAAATTGAAATCAGTTTACGAGAAGAAACGCGACAAATGAAAATCAAGACGATATTGATCAGCATTGTCATAGGACTGCTCCTCGCAGTTCCGGTCTGCGCTCAGGACACAAGCGGATCAGGATTCGTGATCTCGCTCAAAAACGGAAGCACGATTCGCGGCCGCACGCTCTCGCGCGATGACGCGACCGGCAAGCTCCGCCTGGCGATGACCGAAGCGATCGGCGGTGAAGCACGGAGCTACGCCGTCATCGCTCCCGAGGACACGGCGGAGATTCGTTCGTCGACTAGCGACGCCGACTCGATTCGAATAAGGCTAAAGGGCGGGAGCGACCTGCGCTGCAAAGAATTCGCGCTCAACGGCGACTCCGTCGCAGTGAAGCTCGGCTCCGCGAGTAAGGTGGAAGTTCGGTGGAGTGATATCGAATCGATAAGCTTTGTGCAGTGAAGGCCGAGGATAGAGGATCGAAGATCGAGGATAGAGGATAGAGGATAGAGGATAGAGGATAGAGGATAGATGATCGAGGATAGATGATCGAAGATCGCCTGTTTGCATCCTCTCGTCTCGATTCTCAATCTTCTATCCTCAATCTTCTATCTATCCCCAATCTTCTATCCCCAATCTTCTATCCTCAATCTTCTATCCTCAATCTTCTATCCTCAATCTTCTATCCTCAATCTTCTTCTATCCTCAATCTTCTATCCTCAATCTTCTATCCTCTATCTTCTATCCTCTATCCTCGATCCTCTATCCTCTATCCTCTATCCTCTAATCCCCGCCAGTACCTCATTCAACTCAGCCCACGCCAATTTCACGTGCTCGCGCGTCGTGCGGATGTTCCCTATCGCGAGCCTCAACGTCAGTTTCCCAGCAAGCTTGGTGTGAGAGAGGTACACTTTCCCTCTGCGATTCACCTCGTCCATTAAGCGTTCGTTCAGGGTATCGAGGTCGGCTTCGTTCGACACGTCTTGCGGATGAGCCCTGAAGCACACAAGGCTGAATGGAACCGGGGCGAGCCGCTCGAAGTCTTCGCTCTGCTCAACCCAATTCGCGAACTCGCCAGCCAGCGCGATCTGATGCCGGATGCGCGCTTGTAGACCTTCGACCCCGAAGTAGCGCATCACGAACCAAAACTTGAGCGCGCGAAAACGTCTGCCAAGTTGAGGCCCGTAGTCCATGAAATTCTTGACCTCGTCGCCTTCAGCGGTGCGCAGATATTCAGGCACAAGGCTGAACGCGCCGCGAAGCACGTTCATCCTTCGACAGTAGAGCACGCTCAGATCGACCGGAACAAACAAGCCCTTGTGAGGATTCACGACTAAAGAGTCGGCGCGGTCGGCCCCCTCGAGCACCCATCGCATCTCCGGCACGACTGCCGCTGATCCGCCATAAGCCGCGTCCACGTGCAGCCACAAGCCTTCATGCTCGCAGATATCCGCGATAGCCGGGACGGGATCGATGCTGGTCGTCGAAGTGGTGCCCGTGGTCGCTACGACACAAAACGGCCGCCAGCCATTTGCGCGATCCTCCTGTATCGCATGCGCGAGTGCGCCGGCATCCATTCGATAGTCGGCGTCGGTTGCGATTTTGCGCAGGCCGGCCTGTCCGATGCCGAGAGTAATCGCCGACTTATCGACTGAGGAGTGCACGTGTTCGGAGGCGTACATGCGCAGCTTCGCGCCTGTCGCTCCGAGGCCTTGCTCGCGCACGTTCAATCCGGCGGCTTCGCGAGCGGCTGCAATTGCGCACAGGGTTGATATCGAAGCGGTGTCGTAGATCACTCCCTCAAAAGATTCCGGCAATCCGAGCATCTTGCGCAGCCACTCGAGCGTGACTTCTTCAAGCTCGGTTGCAGAAGGCGACGTTCGCCACAACATTGCATTCACGTTGAACGCCGCGCTCAGCATCTCGCCCAATATGCCCGGCGCGGAACCGCTGATGGCAAAGTAGGCAAAGAAGCCGGGATGATTCCAATGCGTGACTCCGGGGACAATCACGCGCTCCAGATCGGCGAGCATCGCTTGCATGGCTTCGCCACGTTCCGGCGCGGTCGTCGGCAGCGCTTGCTTCACCTGGCCAGGTTGATTTTGAGAGAGTACAGGATAGCGCTCAGGGTGAGAGAGGTAGTCGGCAATCCATTCGACAACCTGATGGCCGTAACGCCGAAAGTCCTCGGCGGTCATATCGCCGATGTACTCTGGTTGTGATCCTGGTGTTTCGGGTTTCATTCTGGTGATGGGTATGGGTGTGATCTTCTCGCCGCAACGTGGCACGGCCTGAAAAAGGGCGCGCAAGACGCGCGGGCATCATAGTTGTCACATCATCCGGAGAGCCGAACATAATCCGCTCTGCGTTTCACTGGTGTGAAGCCCTCCGCGACGATCGCCTCTCGCAGCATCATTTCAGTCGCGCGGTGGTTCGCTCCCGCCGGAGTGATGACGTTTTCCTCGATCATCGTGCTGCCCAGATCGTTTGCCCCGTAGTGCAAGCCCTGCCGCCCGACATCGAGGCCTTGAGTGAGCCACGACGCCTGGAGATTGGGAATGTTGTCTAGATACAACCTACCAATTGCGAGCCATCTCAGATACTCATCGCCGGGAATGCGATCAGGAAACCGCTTGCCGATCGGCGTATTGTCAGGCTGAAGCGTCCACGGAATGAATGAGACGAATCCAGGACTGCGGTCTTGAAGCTCTCGCAATCTTTCGAAGTGCATAAGCCGATGATCGCGAGTCTCGCCCATCCCGAACATCATCGTTGCCGTAGTCGGTATGCCCATCGTGTGCGCGACGTCCATCACGCCCAGCCACTCTTCGGTGTTGCAATGAGTGCGCCGCTTGCGTCGAATCTCGTCTACGAGGATCTCGCCGCCGCCGCCGGGTATCGAGTCAAGACCCGCCTCTCGAAGCTCGCGAAGCAACCCTTCGACTCCAAGCCCGGTGATCTTGGCTAGATGATCGAGCTCCGGCGGGGAGAAGCAATGGAGATGAATCTTGTATCGAGTTTTCAGTTCGCGCAAAAGTCCGGTGTAATAATCAAGCGGAAGATCAGGGTGAAGACCACCCTGCATCAGCACTCCGCTGCCGCCCAGCTCGATCATCTCTTCGACCTTGCGGAAGATCTCTTCGTAACTATGAACGTAGCCTTCGGGCGAGCCCGGCTTTCGATAGAAAGCGCAAAAGGTACATACCGAAACACAGACGTTTGAATAGTTGACATTGCGATCGACCACGTAGGTCACGACGTCATCGGGGTGAAACGCCTTTCGTAGTTTGTCAGCCAGGCGCCCGAGTTCCTCAGTTGAAGCCGAGTCCTCAACCGCTTTCCACTCTTCATACGTCAGCCGTTCGCGCGCCTCGACGCGGGCGAGCAAATCGCCTACTTCGGTTCTCTCCAAGGTGTCTTCCATAGCAAGCCTCGCCGGGATTATAGCCAACGAGGAACCCAAATCAAAAACAAACGGGGCAAAGGCATTGGTCATTTGTCATTGGTCATTGGTCATTGGTCATTAGTTCTTCGTCAATGGCAAAGGTAAGCAAGGGACAAATGACCAATGACCAATGACCAACGACGAATGACAAATGACCAATGACTGTGGTAAACCGTTAGGTCAAGCGTTGCGCTCCCGTTTTGCCGCGCCGGGAAACCGTGTTGGTCTCTCGCCAATATTAACTATCGAGAACACTCACGCCGATGGACGCATACAATAAGGTCCAAAACATATCGTTGATAGTCCAACCCGGCGACAGTTTCTTCCCGATCGTCGACGCGATAGACAGCGCCACCTCCAGCATCAAGATGACCATCTTTCGAATGAACGATCCCATCGTCCGCGAGGCGATGACCTACGCCGTGTCTCGCGGAGTCAAGGTGCAAGCCCTGGTTGCTCCGGCCTCGAAGGGTTGGACCAAGCGTAATAAACGGCTTGCGGAAGAACTGTCAAAGGTCGGCATCGAGGTCACCGTGCCGAGAGCGCGGAAGGAAAAGATCAAACGGTATCACTACAAGATAATGACCATCGATAATCAGGTATCGTTGATCTTGACCTTCAATCCTACTCAAAAGAACCTTCACTACGCGCGGGACTTCGGTCTGCTGATACGAGACCAGGAGATCGCAACCGAGTTGAGCCGTCTGTTCGACTGCGATTGGTCCGGCGAGAGCTTCAAGCCGAGCGATTCGCCGCTGCTCATCAGTCCATACAACAGCCGTCAAAAAATGATGGAGTTGCTCGGTTCAGCGGAACGGACGATTCGGATACTTGATGCGAAGGTCCAGGACCAGCAAGCAATCGGGCTGCTTCTGCGCAAGGCGTCCGCCGGGTGCAGCGTAAAGATAATCAGCGAAGATACCTCCTACCACGAGGTAGTGCCGAACTATCATGTGCGCAAGCTCGCTCGTTACAAGCTGCACGCAAAGTGCGTCGTGGTTGACGGCAGCAGGTTCTTCATAGGCAGCCAAAACATCCGCGACGAGAGCCTGGATCGCCGGCGCGAAGTCGGGATCATCGTGGAAGACGACGCGATGGCGCGAAAAATAGAACGCGTGTTCGATGAAGACTGGGAGAATACAACTGAGATGCGCGCGGCCACGGAGGGCGTCGTAGCTGATGCGTGATCCGTGAAAACGTGATGCGTGAAACGTGATGCGTGACCGGATGAGTCTGATTAAACGCTTACTTCGACTGTCGGTCCGGTCACGCATCACGTTTCACGCATCACGTTTCACGCATCACACACTCCTATGACTTGCCTTCGATGCCGAATCAAGATGATCGAGAAGAAGCGCAGCTATCACAAGAAGCGCAAGTGGGCTTGT
This sequence comes from Acidobacteriota bacterium, assembly GCA_038040445.1. Taxonomy (NCBI): domain Bacteria; kingdom Pseudomonadati; phylum Acidobacteriota; class Blastocatellia; genus Candidatus Onstottus; species Candidatus Onstottus frigus. The sequence continues at coordinate 45,539 of JBBPIG010000033.1, forward strand.
CCCAAATGTGGCGCGGCGCGTATGCAAACTCAGAAGCCGCGGCCGGCAAGAATCAATCGAGGTACACAAGTATGAACAAAGGCCATCGGACAGACTTCAAGAAGGGCGACGAGGTGAGCTTCGCCATGCCTTCCGGCGTGCTCTACGGCACTGTCACTCGCGTGCTCGGCGCGGATGAATCGGCCGCGGTTGAAATTGAGTTCGAAGACGGCCGGAAGGAAATCAAGAAGGTGCGCGACCGGGCGCTGAGCCTGCTGAGGCGAGCAAGCGGAGTCAGCGAGGTAGAGGAACGCCACTCTGACCGCGAACGCTTGAGCGATCCGGAAATCCAGCGCCTCTTCCGCAGCGAGCAGCGAAGGAAATCGTAACAATAGTGAAGCCGGGCAGAAGATCGACCGGCGTTAATGCCGGATCACTTTGCTGGTTGGCGAGTACCGCATGAGTTCACGGTACCTACTTGAAGATCGGCGAATGGTTCAGAATCGGGTTCTTGAAGCGTCAACAGGAGCACACCCAGTCCGAGATCGACCACCTGGCATTCACCATTGATGATGAAGATCTCGCTGCCTTGGCGCGGCGGCTGACGGAATACAAGATCGAAGTGGTCGATCAAAGCGCGGACCGAATGATCATCCGCGATCCATTCGGAATGATGCTGGAGCTGTGGCCCAGATCAGTTCTGCAGAGGATGGGGTTGCTCTGAGTGACGATAGTTCAGTGAATGAGCCGCGCAATGAGCTGCGACAGAGGGCTATCGTGAAAGGTTAACGGACGATAAGCAAGCAAGTAAATAATTCGGACGAAGCCGTATGCTCCAAGCCCAATTGCGAAAGCGCGCACGAGGTTGAACCGCTCCTCGAAATGATCAATCCGCTGAACTACGCTGCTTTTGTTCAACAGCACGCTCGCTGACCTTATCCAGACGACAACCAAACCCAAGAACAGGACTGGCCCGAGCAGGTTGAAGCCGAAAGCGTTCGCGAAGTCACCTTTGCCCAGCGCGCAGAACGAATGGGTCAGCCCACAACCGGGGCATGGCAGACCTGTGAAATTCTTAAAGCCGCAGATGGTGAAATACTCGCTGGCGGAGGGCTTGAACAGCACGCTCGCCAGGAACACGGCGGATAGTCCAATCAGCGCAAACACCGCGAGCCTCTTGGACTGCCCTTCCCTCGCAGGTTCAACCGCGTTATTAACTTGGTGTCCGATTGCCGAGTCAACTTCCATAAGCGCACGGCTCACAATCTGCGAAGGGCTCGACCACTCGCGGCCTCTTCCCGACCTGAGACGAAATCTTCAACCAGCTTCACGAACTGCCGCCGGTATTCTAGCATAGGCAGAAATCCGCAGTCCCGCATTGTCGCCAGCCTCCCAGCTCTTGCCAACGAAAACAATCTGCGCGCTTCCGCCGCGCCTTTCTTATCCTTCTCTCCACAGATCAGCAGGGTCGGAGAGTTGGTGCGTTTGATAACGTCTTCAAGTAAAGCGACTGCTTCCCCGGTCGATGCTGAAAGAGCCGTGTCATAAGCAGCGCGCGGGCTCAGACTCGCAAAATCGTTGAACAGGCGGTCGCGATAAGGCTGAGGAGCGCGGCGGAATCTTCTCGCGACCAGGTTTCGCAAAAGCGGATACGCGGCTAACTCACGCAGCGCAAGCGAGGCCGGCGTGAGCACCGCGAGGTCCTTGACGTCATCTTGCGCGAAGCCTCGGCGGGGGCTAACGACGATCAATGAGCGCAGGTCTTGCGGATGGCGGTCCGCGTTGACCGCCGCAATCAACGAACCCATCTCGTGGCCGACGATGACAGCGTCGAAGACATTCACCGCACTAACGACCGAGTGCAAGTCCTCGGCATGGTCTTCAATAGTGAAGCTTGCGTTGATCGAAGCAGGCTGCGAACGCGCTACGCCGCGTGAATCGTACATCACACACCGATGCCGGTTCTTGAGCAGCGCTACCGCCGGCCGCCAGCACTCACACGACATCGCCCATCCGCTAACAAAAACAAGAGGGGGCCCGTCGCCGGTGATCTCGTAGTAAAGCGGCCCGCTGTTGGAGTCCAAAAACATTTCTATTCCGTACCGACGTGCTACGTTACCTGGCGGTCACGCACAGCCGCACTTCCCGCATCGAGACGTTGATTCTGCACTTCGCGTCCCGTCATTGCAATCGGGCGTCGAGCCGCTAGCCGTTTTCTTGACACTCCTCAAACGGCCTCAGTAACATTCGCATTTGTCTCAACGGTTGGAAACGCAACATGGAACACGCTGACGAAGAGTTCATGCGACAAGCGCTGGCCGAGGCCGATGCCGCGGGCCAGGACGGCGAGGTTCCAGTCGGCGCGGTTATTGTGCTCGGCGGAATCGTGATAGCGCGCGGTCGCAACAGCGTGATTAGAGCGAGCGACCCGACTGCACACGCCGAGATTGTCGCTCTGAGAGAAGCTGCGCGAGCCGCTGGCAACTACCGGCTTACGGGCGCAACCATGTATTCGACCATCGAGCCTTGCGCGATGTGTGCGGGTGCGCTGGTGCATGCGCGCATTGCACGCTTGGTCTACGGCGCGAAGGACACGAAGGCTGGCGCGGTGGAAACTCATTTCGGTATCTGTTCAACCGATTTCCTCAATCATCAGGTAAGCGTCGAAGGCGGCATCCTTGAGGACGAATGTCGGCGGGTGCTACAATCCTTTTTTCGCGAAAGACGTAACACCCTATAGCATGCGGAGAGGTGCGAGAGTGGTTGAATCGGGCGGTCTCGAAAACCGTTGAACCCGCAAGGGTTCCGTGGGTTCGAATCCCACCCTCTCCGCCAGAGAATCAGAAGGCAGTAGGCAGCGCGCAGTAGGCAGCAAGGGCGGGTAGTTCCCTGCTCGGTTTTCTGCCTTCTGCCTTCCGCCTACTGCCCGCTGATTCAGGAGAGGTGCAGGAGTGGCTGAACTGGCAGCACTGGAAATGCTGTGTACGGGAAACTGTACCGTGGGTTCGAATCCCACCCTCTCCGCCAGAAACAGAAGGCAGAAGGCAGAAGGCAGAAAGCAGAAGGCAGAAACAGAGTCAGTGAAAGCCAACTTGGTTCTGCCTTCTGCTTTCTGCCTTCCGCGTTCTGTTTTATCAGGCTCCGGACGCCGTGCAATCGCGAGGCTGCAAACCCCGCCAGGCCGGGAACGGAGCAACGGTAGCGGTCCTCGGATGTGCCGCGGCCTCTCCGGAGCCTGACCAGTTTTTGCCTGGGAGCGTGGCGCTGACTTTAGTCTGTGTGCGAGGGTCCAATTTAACGATTTCCATAGGCTAAAGTCTGCGCCACATCGAGTAGCGTTTCACCGCAGTGCTCATTTGATCTTGCGAACCTCAATCATGTCGGACTCACACGTACTAGCCCGAAAGTTCAGACCGCAAACCTTCGATCAGGTCATCGGACAAGAGGCGATCACTCGCACGCTTAACAACGCGCTGAAGAGCGAGCGGATACATCACGCCTACTTGTTCACGGGGCCGCGCGGAGTTGGGAAAACCACGACTGCGAGAATCCTGGCCAAATCGCTCAACTGCGCGGAGCGGATCACCACAACCCCCTGCGACGCTTGCTCCTCCTGCATCGAGATCACAGCTTCGCGGTCGATAGACGTTCTGGAGATCGACGCCGCATCAAACACCGGGGTCGACAATGTGCGCGACGTCATTATCAACTCGATAACTATTGCGCCCGCGCGCGACCGCAACAAGATCTTCATCATCGATGAAGTTCACATGCTCTCGACGGCGGCATTCAACGCGCTGCTCAAGACGCTGGAGGAGCCGCCTCCTCGAGTCGTCTTCATTCTGGCGACCACCGAACAGGGTAAGGTTCCGGATACGATCTTGTCGCGCTGCCAGATATTCGAGTTCCGTTCAATAACGCTTAAGAAGATGGTTCAGGAACTGCGCCGGATAGCGGTTGCCGAGAAGATCGAGATCAGCGACGCAGCGTTGCTTGCGATCGCGCGGGTCGGCGAGGGCTCGATGCGCGATGCTGAATCGGCGCTCGATCAGGTGATAAGCTTTGCCGGCTCGACTGTGAGCGACGACGACGTGTCCGCGGCCCTCGGGCTTGTCGATACTGAAACGCTTAACAACACTCTTCAGTCGATCGCGGATCAAGACTCCCAGCGTCTTGTTCGCATAGTCGATGAAGTGGTCTCGCGCGGCTACGATCTGCGTAACTTCTGCCGCGAGATGATGGTGCATATCCGCGCGCTGCTCGTGGTCAAGATCGCCGGATTCGATTCGGAGCTGGTCCAGTTGCCTGAAAGCGAGGCCGATACACTCACGCGGCTCAGCGAATCCTTTTCAGAGCAGGATCTGCTGCGGTTCTTTTCGATCCTTACCAAGACCGAACAGGACATTCGATTGTCATCGCAGCCGCGGTTTCAACTCGAGATGGGACTCGTGAAGCTGGCGCAGGCGCGCAGGCTCTTCTTGCTCGAAGAAGCTCTTGGGCGTATTGAAGCGCTCGAATCAAGACTTGGCGTCGCAGGACCTCCGTCGAGTTCATCACCGGGCCGGGGGCCCGGTTCGCAGAGAGGTTCGCAGAGAGGCTCGCAGAGGGCCTCGCAACCAGCTCAGGACTCGACTCGTTCGTCAACAACGCCGCGCGCTGCGCCGCCGGCAACTCGGGCTCGCGATGGCCAGTCAGCCGCGGAACAACCTCAAGCGGGAGGGCAAATAGCGACATCTGCCGAAGTCGCCGGTTCTGCACCGCCAACAGCAGCGGCGGCGAGCGCCACTCCAGCGCGGTCGAGCCTGAGCGCCGAACCGACTCCGCCTCCTGAAGTCGGGGTCCCGCCGCCCCCGATTGATGAGCCTTACGACGTCGCGCCCAGTCGTGCGCCAAAACCGGCCTCCCCCCCTAAAATCGCGAGCAGCGAGAGAGGCCCTGTTGACAAGATCAAAGATGCACTCGAAGCGAAGGGGAAGACCAGGGTTGTAGCGGCACTCGACAAAGGAACGATCTCGATCGATGGTGATTCTCTTCGCGTCGCGTATTCGCCTGAGAACAGCAACTGCAAAGCAGAGATTGAAGATCGCAACAGACGCATCGCGATAGAAGATGCGTGCGAACAAGTTCTCGGCCGCAGGCTCACGCTTCGGGCTTCGATCGACGGCCAAGCGGAAGCCGCAAACATCGACGCCGCGACTGGAAGCGAGCGCGGCCCAAAGCGAAAAGAGAGTATCAAAGACGCAGCCCAGGATGAACCTAAACTTCGAGCGCTCGTCGACAAGTTTCACGGTGAGGTCATCGAGGTCATAAAACCGGAGCAGTAGCTCTCGCGGGCAGCGCGGTTTGTCTGTTTGAGCGAGCCGCAGGTCCTAGTTGTCGAAAAGCAGGAGGCAAGACGATGAAATTTCCAGGCGGGTTGGATTTGCAGGAGATGATGAAGCAGGCGCAGCAGATGCAGGAAGAGATGCAGCGCGAGATGCAACGCATTCGCGTGGATGCGAGTGCCGGAGGAGGAGTCGTAAGCGTTGCGATGAACGGCTCGAAGGAATTGGTCGATCTTAAGATTGATCCTGAAGCGGTAAAAAGCGGCGATGTTGAGATGCTTCAGGACTTGATCATCGCGGCGGTCAATGAAGCGTCCAGAAAAGCCGACGAGGCAATGAAGGGTAAGCTCGGCTCGAAGCTCGGAGGGATGGGGCTGCCCGACGGGCTGCTCTGACGCCTGCGCGTCAGACCCTTGCCTGCGGGCGCAAGATCTGTTCATCAACGTCATCCCTCTGAAAGCGAGACTATGCTCGACTACGCAGAACCCGTAACCAAGCTCATCGATGAACTTCAGAAGATGCCGGGCGTCGGGGCGAAGTCGGCTCAGCGCATGGCGTTTTACATCTTGCGTGCCGATCGGCAAGAGACCGACCGCTTGATTGAAGCCATCCAGGAAGTCAAAGACAAGATCATCTTCTGCTCGTTGTGCAACAACATCACCGACGTCGACCCGTGCCGTTATTGCACGAGCCCGCAGCGCGACCGGCGAGTGCTTCTGATCGTCGAAGAACCCTTCAACCTTGTCACTGTCGAAAAGACTCGCGAGTACCGGGGTCTCTATCATGTGCTTCACGGCGCGCTGTCGCCGATTCGGGGGATCGGGCCTGATCAACTGAAGATCAAGAACCTGTTCGAGCGGCTCCGCGTGGAAGACGTCGAAGAGATCATCCTGGCTACCAACCCCAACACCGAAGGCGAAGCAACGGCAAATTACCTGGCGAAGCTTCTGAAGCCGCTCGGCATGCGAATCACTCGCATAGCGATGGGCGTGCCTGTAGGGTCAGACCTTGAGTACGCCGACGAAGTGACGATGCACAAGGCACTCACGAACCGGATTGAGGTATAAGCGGTCGTGCGTTGGCGATAAATCGGTTTTGAGAAGCCTTGCGGTCGTGCCGCTGGCGCAGAACGATCTCGTAATCTGAAATCCTGTCAGGCTTGCCACTGATCCGTCACCGGTGTATAGTCGCGCCCGTAAACGGAGCTTGCCATGCAGATCCCCGTCTCACGTGTGCCGCCCAGGAGCAGACTACAGCCGCAGGAAGCAGCCGCAGTTAAGCCGAAACTCTTAGATCAGGTCCGGCAGGCTATTCGCACCCGGCATTACAGCACCCGAACACATCATTTTCACGAGACCGCTGTGCAGAAGGCAATGAAGCTGGCCGTCAATCGCGCCCGCATAGGCAAGCCGGCCACGCCTCATACGTTGCGGCATTCATTCGCTACGCACTTGCTGGAGGATGGCTACGATATTCGGACGATTCAGGAGTTGTTGGGACACAACGATCTCAATACCACGATGATTTACACTCACGTGTTGAACAAAGGCGGCCGGGGCGTGCGCAGCCCGGCGGATCTGTTGTGAGTCGCAGCCACCTGATTATACAAAGCGGGAATATGCGGAAACGAACGGTCTGGCTAACACTTCGAGAATTTACATCAGCTTCTGCGAAGTAATCTGTTGAACGATGACAGAATAACGGACCCAGACGGTCTCGGATCGCATTGGATTATGCGGAAAGAATCTTCTGGATAAAAGGATTATACAGGGCCGTATAATTCATGTTCGGCGGCGGCGGTGAAATAAGTGGCGCGGCAAGCTTTACCAACGCCCTTTTCTTAGTACTCAATCCAATGTGGGAGGCACAATGAAAACTCTATTTATTCTAGTTGTCACGGTAATGTTACTGTTTGCGATACGTGAATCGGCTCAGTCTCAAAGTAAGCAATCGAAATCAGCAAAACCTGAAATAACTAACGTCCAAATGCTTGAAGCACTTGCCCGACAAATGGCGAGAGACGATAATGCGAAGGTCAAGTCGTGCCAAATGTGCGGTGGGGGTGGAGATGATGACGTAAAGTGGTTTGTCAAAAGTGTCACCACCCGGAGCGTCGATCTTAATGAAGATGGAAGGCCAGAGTGGATAATGAGCCTCTGTGGTAATCACACTTGTTCGGGCTGGATTTACAGGGCGGTTGCGGGCAAGTATGAAATGCTCTTTGCGGGTTATATGGGCGATGTTTCTGAAACCGCTCCCGTGGATACCGTCAGTAACGGTTATAGAGATTTGCGGCATGATGGTGGAGCTTACGCAATGATTCTCAAATATGATGGTAGACGCTATAAGCTGACAGAATGTTTGGAATATAAACCAACCTATAATCGCCAAGGGAAGATGTTGCGCCGAAAGCTAGTCCGTCGTGGTCCGTGTCCTAAATGATTCTGGATTAACTGGCACAAATGCAGTCATTGAATATGAACAACCAAGTGTCCCGAACAACTGCGATTTGCCTTTTTACCGAGTCGCTACCGCTCCCCGTTCTGACGGGCGCAACTCCCTCTGCCGAACAACACGGTGCAGCGGAGCGCGCGAAGCGGATTCTTCATGGTTAATCGGAGTGCCTCGCGCGCGCCCGCTGACCGTGAGCGTTAGGCGGCGCTCGCCACCTTATCGCTCGATTGTTGAGAAAAATTACTTACCAGAGGCGGAAACGATGAACGAAATTCAGGGTATAGCCAGGCTTATGATTCATGAGGGAAAGCTTGAGGAATTCAAGCGTCTCGCCGCTAAGTGCATGGAACGGGCGCGCACCAGGGAGCGCGGGACGCTGCGGTACGACTGGTTCTTCAGCGCCGACCATTCCGAGTGTGTGGTGTACGAGAGATATCGTGACTCGGACGCTCTTCTCGAACAACCGTCCGACGACTTAGTAAGAAGTGTGGTGCCGCAAATAAAGCAGACACATCAACACTCTCTGACAGGGCGTCACCTCACGCGGGCATCCGTCTCTTTCATGAAAACGACGTTTGCGTTGCGGACGGTTCTGTAATCTTGCAGTCCGCTGGCTTTCTAATTCCGACAGCGTCAGCAACAAAACTTCGGCTAAGACTTTCGGCTGCAAGCCAAAGAGTGCTTTAATGGTCGCGGCAGAGTGTCGGTTGAGGCATTTGATTGTCATACCTTAACTTTAGCCTAAGTTCTCGGCCCTTTCCTATCGAACTTTGTTGGAGCATGTAATGAAATACACAATAACGATTCTTATCGTGATGTTTTTGTTGGCTCTGGTATCGTCCGCAGCCGGACAGGCTGTCGCGAAGGAAAATGGATACAAGCTTATGCCTGGTACGGAAACACCGGCTTTTAAGAAATCGTCAGATGGTGAAATGTGTCTGGTTTTCCGCGAATACATTGTAAAGACTTCCCAACGTCGAGACACAGGAGAAAACGTTACAGTTTACAAGCGCGAAGCCTCGGCTATTGCGGAAAGCGCCTGCAAGGAAACAGGCAGTTCTTATTTTGATACCGAATCCAGCGATCAATTTTTTTTCGGGCTCTCCGGCTCGCTGTTGTTCGTAAACAAAGATTCCAGTGTCGAGCCTTATCGCGACTTGACAATCTACAATTTGAAGACGCGTGAGTGGCTAACTGAAGAAACTTACACTGGAGAACCAAAACTCGTCGATGGAAGATTTGTGGTATTCGATTCAGATTCCGACAAAAGAGGCGAGGAGAAAACTTGTAAGGATTACGCGAAATGGATAAGCGAGGACTTGAGCATCACCTGGGTACAGGGAAAAAAGCTTGATCTTCAAACGCTGAAGGTATCAAATGTCGGCGGGCTTCGCTGCCTTTCGTATCGACTACGGATCCCTGGCGCATGATTGTAGGCGCTAATCCGAATTGTTCGTTAAAGGGCGAGCATCAAACAATTCGTTTGGAAAACCCGGGAGAATATTCATGAAACAGTCTAGTCACAAAATTTTTTCAGGTCTGTTCTTTGCGTTTATTTGCGGTCTCTCGATCCCGCACGTGGCTCTTGGCCAAACCGAGAAGCTGGGCATTGTCCAATACACGCCTCCGAGAGGCTGGACTAGAACGGCAAAGGTGGAAAACGTGGTGGCGTTCAGCGATATAAAACAGAGCGGCGTATTCTGCATTGTCACGCTTTACGGCGCAACAAACGGCACTGGAAATCCGGCCGGAGACTTCACGCGCGAATGGAATAATCTGGTCGCGGGGCAGATGAAAGCGGATGAAAATCCGAAGCCGGACACGCAATCGGCTGAAGGCTGGACAATACTTTCGGGCGGTTCTCCGGTTGTGGCGGATACCGGCAAAGCTCTGGCGTTTCTAACCGTTATCAGCGGATTCGGGCAAACCGTCAGCATGCTGGCTGTTTTCAATGATCCGGCATATGTAAAACAGGTGGATGATTTTGTCAGCGCGCTGGAGTTGGATAAACCCGCCGCGCCGGCAAAAACTTCGACCGCACCTGCCCCGGCGGCTGTCGATGCCAACGGCAAACTCATCATCCCACTTCCGACGCGGCAGCTCACCGTCGCCGATCTGGCGGGGGAATGGGGCGAGGGCGATAGTCGTATCGCAACGGCGTATTACAGCGCCAACACGGGAGACTACGTTGGGACAGACAGGCTCGCGTTCAGAACCAAGCACGCCATCACACAGAGCGGCGGCTATCTGAACGATTTCTTTGAGATCAGAAACGGCAGAAAACTTTCCGACAAGACAACCGGAACCGTCGCGATCAACGGGTCGGTTTTTTCTATCGTCCGAGGCAAGAGCATATCGAAGTATGTTATCCGCGGCTGGCTGGAGCTGCCCGACGCGACGCTGATGAAGATCACGGGCCCCTGGTATGACGGTGAGATTCCGCCCCAGGTATTTACCAGTCTTGAACACGCCGCAAACCTTGACAGCATCTGGGTTCGCAAGAAGTGAGGTTGGTTTTCGGTATCAATCCTCGCCGTTAAGTGCATGGAATCGAATCGCACCAAGGATTCCGGGACATTGCAGTACGACTGGTTCTTCAGCGACGATCAGTCCGAGTGTGTAGTGCACGAGAGATATCGGAACTCCGAGGCTCTTCTTGAGCACACCGCGAAACTCGGAGAGACGATGGACGCAATTTTTGCGACAAGCTCCGTCTCGGGCGAAATCTTGGGGACGCCTAGCCCAGAGCTGATGAAGGCACTCGAGGGTAGCGATGTGCGGATCTATTCTCCGTACCAGTCGATATAATTCGCACACTTGATCGCGGAGTGTACTTTGACTGGATGAGGGCGCGTGCCGGTCGTGGGCACGCCGCCTAACAAGTCATTCAACCGGAGCGCGAATAGCGTTGCTTTCATGCGCGAGACTTGTCGCTTATGACGTTGTCTGCGCGCCCGGTTAATTCGGGCGTTAGGCGGCTTCAGTATTATCGTCAGCAGAAAAGGAGTGTATCAAAGCATGAATGACGGATTCGTGACAGTTCCCCAGGGTCACAAGATAGTCACTATCCATCCCAGCACTCAGCCGCAGGTGTGGCAACTCGAATCGAAGTTTCTTGTATTGGACTTCGGCCTCAATAGCGATTGGCGAGCTTTCGTTTCAGATTTCGATGAGAGGGTAGGTCAAGTTGAAGTTCAGCCGACGGTAGCGATTCTTCAAGGCGCAATGCTCGATAGGCTACAGGCATCGGGCGAAATCCACGACTTTGTGTCGGAGTGGCAGCGCCTCAGGGAGCGAGGATGGCAAGCGGTCTGGGTATTGCCTCGGGAGGCAGCCGAACGAATGGACGCAGTTGAGTTGCTCAAGTCGGCTGGCTTCGGTGTTCATGGCTCAGCCAAAGACGGGGCGTGCTTTATCGAGGTTCACAAACCCGACGGGACGATTACCATCGGCATGACGGGGCCGAGTATTTAGTAATAGGCTCGACCTTGTAGCCATCGGCCGAATCAGCATTTGCACCGGAACCGGCTCAATGTGAGTCAAGAACCTGAGCGGAACCAGCTTTCATAAAGCGTGCGGCCTAACAACGGCATGCACCCGACGCCCCATCACGCTGCCTCTTATGAATCTTGAATTGGGGCGCGGGTGATGCCGGGCGTTAGCGTACCGCCTGATAGCACGACCGTTGAGCCCGACGAAAGTGAACGGCATGCGCTGCTAGAACACGCGACGACGGGAAGCGCGCCAGTGAAGTGAGAGGAGTAATGAAATATGAAAGGCGACCAAGCCAGTCGGCCCATTCCGCTGTTCGGGGCGAGGAAGATGGCGCGCGAACTCCTTGCGGAGGTCGACTCTCTCAGAGCGCAGTGTGACCAGTCGAGAGAGACGCTAGCGAGGCTCGGAGCTCTGTCGGTTCTTCAGCTCGAGGCCAAGCGAGCCGGTCTTGAGCGCGAGATCGTTGAGCAAGCAGCGCGGCTAGAACGAGAGCGCGCGGATGCTGCGGAAGCGCTGTGCGCAGCCAGTACGCAGCTTGATGAGGCGCGGAAGGCGATCGTTGTGACCGAGGAGTTGGCCCTGCTGCAAGAGGTCGGGATATACCGGTATAGACATCCGTTGACCGATGCTGTCGCTTATCAGAGGGAACTCGATGCCATGGAGGAGAGAATCAAGGCGATGGCGCGAAAGGACGGCGGCGCAGTTCTCGCGGCGACGGACTGGACTGTCAATGGATCGATCGTGCAAGGTCGGGCAATGGTACGAGACTTCTCGAAGCTGCTACTGCGGGCATTCAACGCTGAGGCAGACAATTTGGTCAGAGGTCTGAAACCCTACAAGCTCGACGCCGCGATCGAGCGGCTCACGAAAGTGTCGGAAGTCATCGAGCGCCTTGGGAAGACGATGAACATCAAGATATCGACGCCGTACCTGAAGGAGCGCGTGCGTGAGCTTGAGCTGACCGCTGACTTTCTGCAGAAGCAGGCCGAAAAAAAGGAAGCTGAGCGTGTTGAACGAGACCGTCTGCGTGAAGAGCGTAAGGTGCAGCAGGAAATCGAGAGGGAGCGCGCGCGCCTAGAGAAGGAGCGTCAGCACTATTCAAATGCCCTCGAGGCCTTGGTTGCAAAAGGCGATGACGTCGGCGCTGCCCGACTCCGTGATGAGCTGAGGGATGTTCAACGGGCTATCGAGGACGTGGACTACCGAGCGGCCAACATACGCGCGGGCTACGTGTACGTTATTTCGAATCTAGGTTCATTCGGCGAGGATATGGTCAAGGTGGGTATGACACGCCGACTGGACCCAATGGATAGAATCCGTGAGTCTCAGCGACGCCTCGGTCCCGTTCAACTTCGACATTCATGCTTTGTTCTTCTCGAAAGACGCCGTCGGTATCGAATCCGCGATGCACGAGCGCCTAGCCGCTCAACGGGTGAACCTGGTCAATCAGCGACGCGAGTTCTTCCGGGCCACACCTGCGGACGCGAAGGCTCACCTCGCCGAACTGGCGGGCGAGCTGTTGCAGTATCAGGATGTTCCAGATGCGCTCGAGTACCGTGAGAGTCTTACGCGAGCGGAGCGGTCGGGAGCGAACGCGCGCGTAAGCCCAGGAGTCGCCTAGAGCGCCGCCGCGGCAGCAGGACGCCGGCGGAAGGAATATGCACCACCATCAAAGCGAAGATCGGAGACTCTGTTGGGAGAGTTGGGTGTCCCCTGAGCGGCGGCTAACTCACGCTTGCAGCCGACGTAGCCCGCTGCACACTCAACGTGGGTGCTAAGATCTCGCGTGCGGGCTACGCGGCTGAAGCGTAGGCCGTTAGGCGTTTACAACCTCGATGCTTAGCACAAGAAATAGCTCGCATCAGGACACGTAGCCGCTGAGACCATGGTTCCTATGTCGCCGCCGGCTGTGAAAGACGCAAGTGCCACAAGTCTAGGTCGCGAACTTTGACGGAGGCTAGTCGCGACTGGGCAACGAGGTTCGAAAGATAGACAGGTTATTGGTCTGGAGGGCAGTATGCCAAGCACTAGCCGTAGCTCCGATGAAGCGTTGTCGATCTTGCTGGATCCCAGCAAGCGCAGTGAGGCAGAAGGGATCTTCAGGAGGCTATTAACGGCAGTTCAAGAAAAACAGGGCACAGATTCCCCCGAGGCGGCGGCAATATCGAACAAACTCGGGGAGATCATAGCATTTGACGGACGACACGCAGAGGCTGTTGAGCTCTTTTGGCAGTCAGTACGAGTAAGCGCAGCCCAAACCGAAGTTTCCCCACAGGCTGCCACGTATTACCGGAATCTTGGTTTAAGTTTAGCCTGCCTTGATCGGCGCGATGATGCGGTCCTCGCGATACAGGCCATGGTCGAAATGCTCGAACAGGGCGTTGGTGCTCAAGACAGCCGCGTGACTGAGGCCCGCTCACTCCTGGCGAAGATTTCTACGGGGTGGAAACCACCACTCCCGAATGCGCTGCTTCCGTCATCGGCTCACGAAACCGGAGATGCCGACTCAGATGCCGCCAGCACCATAGTCGCTGAGTTTGATCTTAACTACTCCCTGTGGGAGGCTGCTTATTTGAAGGCCGCCCCTGACACGCCACAGGGCTTTCTCATTCGCCTTCAGCGGCTTCGCGCCGATCCTCGCTCTGACTCCGAATATAACCGGCTGCGCGACACCACGTGGATGCTCGGGCGATCTCTCCAGGGGATTGCCCCGGACATCACGAAAGCGGTCTTTGGCAAAAACCCTGCCTTTGCCCAAACCTACTACATTCAAGAGATGCTGCTCGCACCAGTGCAGAAGTACTTGCCGGAAAGCGTTCTCAAGCTCTTGCCCAATATCGCGTTCGGTACATTGCCAGTGCGCTCCATTAATGGTGGCGCACTTCGAGCGCCAAAAGACGGATACATAATCGTGTTGGATACTGGGCTCTTCCAAATCCTGTCTTACTTCCTCGAATCCATTTTCATAGAGGTCAAGCTGCATCAGGAAGGTCGTGATGCTGATGCTAATGCTTACAGAAACTCTATCTACACATTCATCTGTGACTACTACCGCGAGCGGGGAAATATCAGCTTCGCTTTTCCACAATCTGACCACGCCCTAAGAGTTGAAGAGCAAGCAGTTTTTGGTTTCAGACTCATATGCGCAGAGCTATTCATCCTCTGTCACGAGATCGCGCATGTCGCTCTCGGGCATCTCGAGGATTGCGATACTGTTGTTCTGAGGAGTCGTGCATTCGACGAAGCTCTCGCACACCACGGCGAAAGGCCTCTTCTGGTGTATTCCTACAATGAGGCGAAAGAGTTGATGGCGGATGTTCTTGGGTTCTCTATGTTTCGATCTATCTGGTTCCATCACCCGGTTTTGGCGCCGGTAGCCAACAATCCGAATATGCGAGATCTTTGGGAAAATGAGGCGCTTCTTGTTTTCTCCCTATTAAGCTTGATCGAAAAGAATGTGCCCTCGCATGTGGGCATATCCAGCCACCCTCCTGTCGAGAAACGACTAGAGGCGCTGTTTTATCAAGCTGCACGTGAGGCACAGTCTCAGGGACTCAAAATCGCAGGCGATAAGCTGCCCGCTGCGATGGATTGGATACGTAAGCATGCACAAATGGCGCGCAACATGCCTGTTATCAAAGGAGGATAGAGTAATGAGAGAACCGCTGGACGTTGCCTTAACCTTCCCCGCTGAAATGAACGAGGCTGACCTAACGGCACTATTGACAGCCGTCAAACAGGGCTTCGACATCATTGATGACGGCCGTTCGAATTTCAATGCGGACTGGGTTACCATTATCGCTCTACTCAAGGACGGTGCGGAAATAGTGGGCGGCCTTGGGGCGCTGGCCTCATTGGCCAACACACTGATTGCGTGGCGGACCAAGACGGTCAGAAGCGGACGACCAACACCAGTTCGAATTAAAGTGAGTGGTCGGAAAGAAATCGATCTTGAATCTGTCTCCGATGATGAAATCAGGCGCCTCATCGGAAGACCATAGAGGGTATCAAACAACAAGATCTTCATCGTTCATGGACACGACAACGAAGCGAAGCACACGTTTGGCTTGTTGGGTGCTGGGCTGTTCTCCTTTATCGTCGGAACTATTCTATGGATACATAGGGCTTGGAAGTTTCACGATGTCAAATAACAGATCGAGTATAGCTAAGAGCAGTTTCCGGAAAATAGATTGAATTGGAATGGCGCTCATCAACACGGCGTCTAACTCTGCCGTGAACCGGAGCGCGGCAATCGAGAGTCTCAACACCTTCTCAGTTTTTGCGCCGCGCCCGGTTACGCCACTCGTTAGGCGGCACGGCCGGGTCGGTAGTGCCATCGTGCGTGTTTGGTGTTCGAAACCTTCGTGGCATGGCGAAAGGAGAACAAGATGCCAGACGTGGTTCCGTTTTTGACCTATGAGGACGGCATTGCCGCCCTAGAATGGCTGGCCGAAGTGTTTGGATTCACGGAGACAGCTCGCTTCACGTCTTCCGATGGGAGGCTTTCTCACGGAGAAATGTCGATCGGGGATGGACTAATCATGTTGGCCAGTCCGTCGCCGGACTATGAAGGCCCCAAGCGACATCGCGGCAACTGCGAGATTGCCGCCTCATGGTCCGCTCTGCCATGGATCATTGATGGTGTTCTCGTCTATGTTGAGGACGTCGATGAGCACTATGCTCGGGCTAAGGCCGCAGGAGCCGTTATCTTGTCTGAACCGGAGGATGGGCCGCCAGCGCGACGATATCGAGTTGAGGATCTAGAAGGACATCGATGGATGTTCATGGCACGAAACTAGCCCGCACGCTATTCACGATCGCAACGGGAGTGGAACGCGGTGCCGCCTAACAAAGGGATGGAGCTGACAGTCAAAAGCGACACGCCCTTTGCAAAGAGAAGAGCAAAGGGCGCGCCGCTTTTGCCTGCAGCTCATCCCAGACGTTAGGGCTCCCAGGAGAAGCTAGTTATGAACCCAGAGAAAGAAGATCGTCGACCAAGAAGTCGCGCCGAGTTGCTCGACCTGATGCGTCGCCGCGATATCACTGGTTGGCAAAGTCTCTGCGACTACCTTGGCATGTCGCTTTCCGGTCTGTGCGAAACCAACCAAGGCGGCTGGTGGATGCACCAAGTTGAGATCCTTCGCTCTTGCGGTTTTCTTCGAATCGAAAAAGACGACTCATTGTCGCCTGTTGCTGACGGCGAGCCATATTTCCCGCGAGAACTTGAAGGACGATTCGTCGTGACTGATCTGTGGCGCGATGTTCAAGCCGCCCTGGAAATTGGTCTGTCCGATATCGCAAATATGAATCGCGAAGGATCTACGGTAATGCGCCCGGTTTTTGGGCCCCCTGGCGAAGATCATGCGCACGATGTATTCGTACTTATGCCCTTTTCTGAGGACCTTGAGCCCGTCTATACGGACCACATCCTAAAGGTCACTGACAAACTCGATTTGTCCACTAAACGTGCTGATGATCTCTACTCCCCGACGTTCATCGTCCGAGATATCTGGAATTCAATCAACTCTGCGAAAGTCATCATCGCTGACTGCACCGGGAGGAATCCGAATGTGTTTTACGAACTGGGAATTGCTCACACGGTCGGCAAATCACCAATAATCCTTACACAGGACGATCAGATCCCCTTTGACATTAATTATGTACGCCTCATCAAATACCAGTACACACCAAGAGGAATGGAAAAATTTGAACAATATTTGGAACGATACCTAGGATATGTACTCGGGCGATGTACATAGATTTAACTCGACCACTGATCCCTAACAACAACTTAAGACTTCGCGCGGCGCGGCTCAGAAGCGTTCTCCCTCAGACGCCAC
>JBBPIG010000034.1 GCA_038040445.1 Acidobacteriota bacterium
CCTAGGGCGCCCGGCCCCCCCGAGTAACCCGCGCGCCCCCGAATCCCTGCCTGCCATTGCAGCAAAGGTTATTTTCTTTCTCGGGCAACGCCAGGCAGGCAGGGATGCCTGCGCTCCCAGGGATACGGAGGGGGTATGAGTTCAAACCGATGGACCAACGAATTTCTCGATTCGATGCGAACGGTCACTGATCCGCCTGCCGACGACGCAGTGCGTGAGCTGTTCGAACAAGGCGAGGTCGGCGCCGTCAACAAGCTGATGAGCGATATGCTCAAGAACGATCAGCTCGTTCCTGAAGACTTCCCCCCTTGCATCCAAAGCTACATCGAGAAGAGCGAGAGGCTGCCCGACTGGGCGAACGAGAACAAGATAAAGCAAGCCGAGGACTTTTTCGCTCGCAATGGAATGACGATTGGAATGACTCTGCTTTTTTCGTCGCTGCCGATGTGCTATGCGTGCGCAAAGGGTGTTCAGGTGCTTCACCTGACGGCTCGCCTCGAAACAGACGCCAAGCGGCGGGTTGCCGAGACCAGCCAGATGATTATTCACATCATGGTTCCTGGCGGTTTGGCGCCCACCGGCCGCGGCGTCACTGAAGCTCAGAAGGTGCGGCTGATGCACGCCGCCGTTCGGCACCTGATACTCGAGAGCGGGCAATGGGATTCAAATTGGGGCGCTCCAATCAATCAGGAAGACCTGGCCGGGACCCTGCTGTCTTTCTCTTATCTACCCATCGCATCGCTCGAAAAGCTTGGGGTCAAGGTGCTGCCGGAAGAAGCCGACGCATACCGTCATGCCTGGAACATTGTCGGTCACATCATGGGGGTCAGGAGCGACCTGTTGCCGGATACCATGGATGACGCGAAGGAGTTGGTGGAGCTGATCAGCCGGCGCAACTTTGAAATCAGCCAGGCTGGGCGCGAGATGACCGCCGCCTTGATCGAGATGGTAGACGAGACGCTGCCCGGTTCGATATTCAAAGGTTTTCCCGCGACGATGATCCGCTTCCTCAACGGCGATCAGGTCGCCGATATAGTCGGCGTGGCCAATGAGGATTGGACAAGGAAGCTGGTCGGGCCCATCGGAAGGATCTTCGGACGCATCGAAGGCGAAGCTGATCACTCTCGCATTCTGGCGGCGGTCAGTGAACACTTTGGCCGCGCGTTCACCGAGGCCTTCTCGTGGATAGATCGGGGCGGACATCGGGCCCCGTTCGAGATCCCGCATGTGCTGCGCCAGCAGTGGAATCTGAAGCCGCATCCGGGCGCTTCGCAATGATCGGCGCCGTCCATATGGACTGCGGCGGCACTCTGCTACATTTCGCATGGACGACACCTACGACGCCGCTTTCGCTTCGCAGGCAAGACGGTCCACTTTTCAAACAGCGATCCAGCCAAAGCGCCACCGCTGCAAGAGCAAATCCCCTCTCACGAAAACGCGGCAGTCAAATGGACTGTGCCCCCACCGACCCGTGGGTGGAATTTGGAGGTTTCACGCAATCTCTTTACTCAGTGGATCGCGCAAGCGCTCAGTCCAGGTAACGCGCGAGCGCTTCATCCCACTTGTCTTGAGCCTTGAGGATGAGCTCGATCACCTCGCGCACCGCGCCTCGGCCTCCGGCGCGCCTGGTCACGACCTGTGAGTGTTGTTTGGTCTCTTCAACCGCGTCGCCGACCGCGACGGCCAACCCCGCCCGCCGCAGCAGAGGTATGTCGACAACATCGTCCCCGACGTAGCAGACTTCTTCATCTCTCAACCCTTCCTCGGCGAGTATCTTTTCATAAGGCTCAGCCTTCACCCAGGCCATCTCGTGCAGGTGCGCGACACCAAGCTCCTTTGCGCGCGCTCGCACCACTGAGGACTTGCGGCCTGAGATGATCGCAATCCGCAGCCCGGCGCGTTGAGCCATAACCATCGCGTGACCGTCCTTAACGTCGAAGGCCTTGGTCTCGTCGCCGTCGGGCAACATTATGATTCGCCCGTCCGTGAGCACGCCGTCGCAGTCCAGGATCAGCAGCTTGATCCGGCGCGCGCGCTCGAGGATGTTTTGACCTGCGTCAATCACTCGCGCTCCTCAGCAGAAATTCTCCGTCAGTTGATCGAACCGGTCGATGAGCACATCGGGGTCAGTCAGACGCAACTCTGCAGCAGTGCGAAACCCAAAGGTGACCCCGCACGTTCGAGTGCCCGCCGCGCGGCCGGCGTTGATGTCGTTCTCGCTGTCGCCAACCATCACCGCTTCGGCGGCCCGTTCTTCGGGGAAAGCGCCGGCTTCAATCAGGGTTGAGCCAGACTCGCCGGCTTCGAGCGCCTCGAGCAACCTGACCGCCTCCAGCACAGGGCGCGGGTCGGGTTTACGCCACGCTACCGTGTCGCCGCCCACGATAACGTCGAAGCAGTCTGCGATTCCGAAGTGCTCCAGGATGATCTTGGTGAAGCGCACTTCTTTGCTTGTGACAACCGCCCTGCGCTTGCTCTTGAAGTAGTCGAGCGTTTCGCGCACGCCCGGGTAGAGCCTGGTAGTCTTCAGCATCTGGTCAGCATAGTGCGCGTGCATCAGAGCGATGCCCTTGGCGTGTAGCTGTTCGTCGGGCGGTTGATGATCAGGATCGGTAGCGGTGAGCGAGCGATGAACCAGAACGCGAACGCCGTCCCCGACGAAGCCACCGACCGTCGCTTCTGCCAACGGCGGACGCCCGAGGTCGTTAAGCATCAAGTTAATCGAGTTGGCTAAATCGGTCTTCGAGTCTATGAGCGTGCCGTCGAGATCGAAAAGCATTAAGGAAACGGAAATCATATGCTTAGCTCTGAGTTCGCCATGCGACTGCCAGTAATGGCCTTGTCCCTCAAGCTCGCGGTCGGGAAAGGGTGGCTTGCCCCCGCTGTCTTCGTTAGGGAAGCAACTCGAAGACTCAAGAGCAACAGCGGGGGCCAAGCCACCCTTCCCGGCCGCGAGCTTGAGTCTCGTCTACGTCCTTCATTCTTCTTCTTCCTTTAGTTTGGCCAGCACGCCGAAATCTTCGAGCGTCGTCGTGTCGCCTCGAACCTCACCGCCCGATGCGATCTCGCGAAGCAAACGACGCATGATCTTGCCGCTTCGCGTCTTGGGTAACGCGTCGCTGAACCGAATGTCGTCGGGCTTGGCGAGCGCGCCTATCTCTTTCGCCACCCATCGGCGCAGCTCTTCCTTCAGCTCATTCGAAGGTTCGTTTCCCAGCTCGAGCGTTACGAACGCCGAGATTGCCTGGCCCTTCACCTCATCCGGTCTCGCGACAACCGCGGCTTCCGCCACCATGGGATGGGCTACCAGCGCCGATTCCACCTCCATCGTGGAGAGCCTGTGTCCCGACACGTTGATCACGTCGTCAACCCGGCCCATGATCCAGAAGTAGCCGTCCTCATCTTTTCGCGCGCCGTCCCCAGCGAAGTAGACGCCGGGTATCTCAGTCCAGTACTGACTGACGTAGCGATCCGGGTCGTTGAAAATCGTTCGCAGCATCGCGGGCCAGGGTCGTCTGAGGACCAGGTATCCGCCCGATCCCGGGGGCACCGGTTCACCCTGACGAGTGACCACGTCGGCGATCACTCCGGGAAACGGCTTGGTTGCGGAGCCGGGCTTGGTCGCGATCGCTCCCGGCAGCGGCGTGATCATTATCATTCCGGTCTCGGTCTGCCACCACGTGTCCACGATCGGGCAGCGCTCGCGGCCGATGACTTCGCGATACCACATCCACGCTTCGGGATTGATAGGCTCACCCACCGTGCCCAACAGTCTCAAGCTTTTCATCTCGTAGCGGCGCGGCCACCGCTCGCCCCACTTCATGAAGGCTCGGATTGCAGTCGGCGCGGTGTAGAAGATGTTCACTTTATGCCGCTCGATCATTCGCCAAAAGCGATCGGGCTCGGGGTGATTGGGTGCGCCTTCATACATGACGGTGGTCGCGCCGTTTTGCAGCGGCCCGTACACGATGTAGCTGTGACCGGTCACCCATCCAATGTCCGCGGTGCACCAGTAGACGTCTTCGTCCTTCAGATCGAACACCCACTTGGCGGTTATGAAGGTGCCGACCGAGTAGCCGCCGGTCGTGTGCACGACGCCCTTTGGCTTACCGGTGCTCCCCGATGTGTAGAGGATGTAGAGCGGATGCTCGGCGTCAAGAGGTTCGGCTTCGCAGTGATCGGAAGCGTCGGCCATCACGTCGTGCCACCAGTGATCGCGCCCCCATTCCATGTGGATCTCGGACCCGGTTCGTTTGTATACGATGACCGTCTTGACTGAAGGACACGACGGCAGCGCTTCATCGACCGTCGCTTTGAGAGGAATCTCCGCGCCTCGTCGGTGAGAGCCATCTTGAGTAATGACCGCTTTGCACTGCGCGTCGTTGATACGATCCACCAGCGCGTTGGCTGAGAAGCCTCCGAACACAACGGAATGAGCCGCGCCGATTCGCGCGCATGCGAGCATCGCAATCGGGAGCTCGGGCGTCATGCCCATGTAGATCGCTACAGTGTCGCCCTTCTGAATGCCAAGCGACTTCAAGACATTTGCAAACTTCGAAACTTCGATGAGCAGTTGTTGATAAGTGAAGGTTCGGACATCGCCTGGCTCGCCTTCCCAGATAATGGCGGCTTTGTTTCTGCGCCAGGTCGCGACGTGGCGATCGAGACAGTTGTAAGAGAGGTTGATCTGCCCGCCAACGAACCACTTTGCCCAGGGCGCGTCCCATTCAAGGACCTTGTCCCACTTGCGAAACCAATGAAGCTCGCCGGCGATGCGACCCCAAAACTTCTCGGTATCCTCTTCGGCCTCGCGATAGAGTTGCTTGTATTGCTCGAGGCTTTTGATGTGGGCTCCCTGGCTGAACTCGGGAGACGGCTCAAATACCCGCTTCTCGTTGAGCACGGAGTCAATATTGGAACTCGACACGCTGCGATCCTCCGAGTGAGTGAGTTGCTAAAGTTGAATCGGAAACTAACACAGCGGCCAACAGCGGCACAACGAAGCTCTCCAGCTACTGGCCATCGGGGTGAGGGTGACCTAGATCAGTCAGCTAGCGTTTCGCGCAAAGCCGCTAAGACTCGCAAAGACCGCCAAAAGGCTTCGCGGCATCAATTGCTGCTGCATTTTTGCGAGATCAGCCGCTTGAGTGCTTGCGCGTCTTGATCGTTTGGGTCGATCTCCAGCGCTCTACCAGCCGAGGCTTGAGCTCCCGCGCAGTCGTTCTTCAAGACGGCGATTCGACCAAGCAACACGTGCGCGGGTACGAGTTTCGGATTCCAAAACACCGCCGCTTTCAACGCGTTCGTAGCTCTATCGAAATCGCCCTTTCGTTCGTACACTCGGCCCATCAAGAAGTGCGCGTCGTAGTTCTGCGGCGACGTCTGCAACAGCTTCCCGAGCGCCTCTAAGGCGTCGGCATCCCGGCCCGCGAGAAATGCACTGCGGGCGGTCTCCAGGAGCTGATCCGCTTGCGGCGTCAAGCTGGTTATGTGAGTCTGGCTGTTCAGCCGCTCGTCCTGCTCGCGCTTGTAGCGATAATAGTTGATCTTGCTGAACCCAGTCTTGACGCGCGCCAGTGGCGGCATCCCCTTCGTCTCCCACTGCGCAAACGACGGCAGAAGTTTCTTCGCCTGATCGGAAGCCGCGGCCGCACCCGGCTGATCGCCCTCCGATGCCAGCGCTTTGCTCAAGATGTAATACGCTTCGCCATCCGAAGCCCGCAGCTTCGTCTCGGCCTTTAGGGCAGCCGCCGCGTTTGCGTTGTCTTTCGTCAGGAAGCAGGCGTACCCCAGATTGAACAGCGTGTCGGTGTCGCGTGGCGCGGCATCCGTGGCAGGCTTGAGGTGATCGATGGCTTCCTTGTACTTCTTTTGCTTTATGAGCAGCACGCCGATGTTGTTGTAGACCTCAAACAGCGGCAGCCTCGACGCGAGCTTCTTGAGCGTCGCAAGCGCCGGCTCAGTCTGCCCCAGTGCGTCTTGCGCCACGCCCACGTAGAACTGGGCCTCGTCGTAACGCGGATTCTTCTCGTCGACCAGGTTCAGTTGTTCGAGCGCTTCTTTGTATTCGGCGGCTTCAAACCGAATACGGCCCAGCTCGAAGACTGCCGGGATATATTGGCTCTTGGTCTTTTCGAAATACTCTTTGATCGCGCGATCGAGGAAGCCGACACGCGCGTCGCGGTCGCGGGTGAGCGTGCCCTTGATGAAGTTCTCGAACGCCCCGATCGGCGCCCCGGTCGCATCGGTCGAGATCTGATCGCGCGAGAACGGGAGAGCCTGATTGTGCTGATAAAGGATCTCGTAGGCGAGATCGCCCTGGAGCCTTTGCAGATCAACGAGCGGGCCTCCGCGATTGTACTCTTTCCCGGCGAGCCGGCCCTCTTGAATATCTATCACCCGAGCGGTGATCGTTATGGTGCTGTCGCGTCCTTCACCCGCGATGCGGTAGGTTCCCATCACTACCAGGTTGGCTCCCGCGCGCTCGGCGATCTTGATCATGGTAGCGCGCGTGAGTATCGCCGTCGGCGGGAGGCCTTCCTGTTTATAGGCGACGTTTCGCTCGTCCGGCCTGATCGCCACCAGTCCAGGTTTGTCGAGCAGGTCGGCCAGCGCCGCGGCGAAGCTTTCACCGACCCAGTTGTATTCCGGCCGTCCGGATAGGTTTTCGAACGCCATCGTCACGATTGTGTCGGTCGAAACCGCTCGGACAGGCGGCGCAAACCCCAAAATAAGAATGCCCAGAGAGAGGATGCCCAGAGAGGGAATGAATGATAGTAGCGCTCGTCTTGTCATGCTCAGAATCAAGCGGGCCGCCCTCGGTACTCAACGCTGAACGGCCCAAAAGTCTGTGTGTGATGCCTTGACCATCACACATAGGCATTGTCTCCGCCGCTTAGAGCCGCTGTCAACCAGGGCGCCTTGTCGAGCCCAGCCTTGCAACACATCAAACCGTATGTTACACATTGCAGTGTATTTAATTCTGATTAAACGGTGGGGATAAGAGAGGAATTATGAGGGGAAAGATAACGATTTTTATTGATGGAAATAATCTGTTTCATGCGGCCCGGTCGGTTGGTGTTGAAATTGATTACGCAAAGTTTTTGAATTTTCTTCGAGGCGATTCTCCGCTTCTGAGGGCGTTCTTCTATACCGGAGTCGACGAGAAGGCTGAACGCCAGCAGGGCTTCCTGCTATGGATGCGCAGGAACGGTTATCGAGTAGTCGAGAAGGAACTGAAGACCTACGCGGACGGCACCAAGAAAGCCAACCTCGACGTCGAGATCGCCGTCGACATGCTTTCGCTCGCAGACAAGTACGACACGGCGGTGCTGGTCTCAGGCGATGAAGATTTCTCCTACGCGATAAACGCAGTCGCCTACAAAGGCGTGCGCGTCGAACTGGCGGGGTTTCGCAGCAACACCAGCCCGCGGTTGATCGACGTTGCCGATCAGTTCATCGAGCTTGATTCTCACATCGATGAGATCACAAAAGCTGACAGCCGCTACAATGTGCACAATCATAACCACCATTCGGGAAGCCACTACGTATCGAACCGGAACAGCGGCGCCTTCCCGCGCGTGCAAGATAGCGGCGCGTTCACGCGGGTGCAAGACGACGAGGCCGACGTCCCGGCGGGTTGTGAGGCTGCCACAGAGCGGTGACCAACCTTAGGGGCGTCCTCCAGTGGGCGCCCGTCAGAATCCTTTCACCTGACATGAGGGGCGTCCTCCAGTGGGCGCCCGTCAGAATCCTTTCACCTGACATTAGGGGCGCCCGTAAAGGTTTATCGCCATCCTTCCCTGGTCGATGATCACACAATCTTCGGAATAAGCGTCGCGGATACGTCCGTTCGGATGCAGGCCACCCGGTGTCCGGGACTGATTTCCACAAGCGGCGGCTTTTCCAGCTTGCACTCGTCGATTGCGATGGGGCAACGGGTGTGAAAGCGGCAACCTTCGGGAGGATTGATCGGAGTAGGAACGTCGCCCTCCAGGCGAGTTCGCTGTCGCTTTTCGCGCGGCACGGGCACCGGTATCGAGGCCAGCAAAGCCTGCGTGTAAGGATGCAGCGGGTTCGCAAAAATCTCTTCGGTATCGGCTTCCTCGACTATCTCGCCCAGATACATAACAGCGACACGATCGGATATATGTTTGACCACGGCCAGGTCGTGCGCGATGAACAGGTACGTGAGATTGAACCGCTGCTGAAGCTCGCGGAGCAGGTTCAGTATTTGCGCCTGAATTGAAACGTCGAGCGCCGATACCGCCTCGTCGCAGACGATGAGCTTTGGCTCGAGCGCAAGCGCTCGCGCGATGCCTATGCGCTGTCGCTGACCACCTGAGAATTCGTGGGCGTAACGGCTCGCGTGTTCGGGGCTAAGCCCTACAAGTGTGAGAAGCTCGGCAACCCGCCGCCGCGCACGACCTTGGGCCCGGGTGAGCGTCAGCCCGGATTGGTTCCGCTCGCGGGAATTCCTCGACTCATCGGGTGATTCTTCGCGTTCATCTTCGGAGCCAATTCCGTGAACCAGGATCGGTTCTTCGAGCATCGCGCCTACAGTCATTCGCGGGTTCAGCGAACCGAATGGGTCTTGAAAGATGATCTGCATCTCGCGGCGCAGCCGGCGCATCTCGCGCTCGCGCAGCGAGAACACATCGTGACCGTCGAAGATTACTCGCCCGGAAGTCGGCTCGATCAATCTGAGGATCGCGCGCCCTGCAGTCGTCTTGCCACAACCCGACTCGCCGACGAGCCCGAGCGTTTTCCCGCGTGGGATCGAAAACGAAATACCGTCAACCGCTCGCACATATCCGACGGTCTTGGGGACAACGCCCTTGCGAATAGGGTAGTGCTTGACGAGGTCTTCGACGATGAGGATGTCGTCCATAAAAAGAGAAGTCAGAAGTCAGAGATCAGAGGTCAGATGGTCAGAAGGCAGAAGGCAGAAGGCAGAAAGCAGAAGGCAGAAGGAAAACATAGCGATTGCGTTCGAAGCATTCTGACCTCTGACCATCTGCTTTCTGCTTTCTGCTTTCTGCTTTCTGCCTTCTGCCTTCTGCCTTCTGCCTTCTGCCTTCTGCCTTCTGCCTTCTATCTGTCTACGCCGAGCCGCGGGCCATTTGTCCAACCTCTTCAGCAAAGTGACACGCCGCAAGGTGATTGGTTGCGATCTCGCGTAGCGGCGGCTCGTCCTTGCAGACTTCCTGCACAAACGAGCAGCGTGTCCGAAAGCGGCAACCCGAGGGAAAGTCTAACGGACTCGGCACCGAGCCGGGGATGACCGCAAGCTCTTTCTTCCTTTCGCCAAGCGTCGGGAGCGAGCGAAATAGCCCGTGGGTGTAGGGATGCTTCGGACTTTCGAACAGCGGTGCAACCCGCGCCGACTCGACGATCTTGCCGGCGTACATCACCGCGACACGATCGCAAGTTTCAGCGACTACTCCCAGGTCGTGAGTGATCAGCAGTATCGACATATTCAGCTCGCCTTGAAGCTCGTTCAGCAGCTCGAGTATCTGCGCTTGAATCGTGACGTCCAGGGCGGTGGTTGGCTCATCGGCGATCAGCAGCGAGGGCCGGCACACAAGGGCCATCGCGATCATTGCTCGCTGTTTCATACCGCCTGACATCTGATGCGGGTACTCGTGAAAACGAGTCTCCGGCGAAGGGATTCCGACACGCCGCAGCATATCGATCGCGATCTCCCGCGACTCGCGTCTCGATGTCTTGCGGTGCTCGCGAATCGCTTCGGCGACCTGCGCGCCGATTGACATTATCGGGTTGAGCGACGACATAGGCTCCTGAAATATCATCGAGATCAGGTTGCCTCGCACGCGGCGCATAGCCTTGTCGTCCAGCGCCAGCAGATTCTCGCCGCGAAAATCGATCTCGCCGCCCTCATACCGGGCAGGAGGCACCGGCAGTAGCTTAAGAATCGAATAGGCGGTGACGGATTTGCCGCAGCCGCTCTCGCCCACGAGCCCCAATGTTTCTCCGGGTGCGATGTCCAGGCTCACGCCATCGACTGCCTTCAGAATGCCGTCCTCGGTGTGGAAATAGACGCGCAGGCCGGAAACCCGAAGCAATTGCGGATTGCGAATTGCGGATTGCGGATTTGAGATTTCACACTTCAAGATTTCAGACTTGGAAATCATTAGTTAGCCTTTTAAATCTTACCCGCGATATTGAGAGACGCGTGTCAAATCCGAAATCCGCAATTCTTTTCACTTTTTTTTTGGTGTGAGTATCTCGCTTGCCAGATGAATCTGCTCTTGCCCCTGATCGCGCACGCGGCGAGCGAGATCGGACAGCGTCTCGTCCTTCTCCTGGGTCGCGAGCTTGATAACCATCGGCAGGTTCACCCCGGTGACCACCTCAACCGGCGCCCGTCCCAGGAAGCTTGCAGCGATATTCGTAGGCGTTCCGCCGAACATGTCAGTTAGCAAAAGCACGCCGCCACCGGCGTCCACTCGCTGGATGGCGCGTTCGATCTCTTCGCGCGCTACGTCGACGTCATCGTGCCATCCGATCGAAACCGCGATGACATGGTTTATCTCGCCGACGATCATTTCCGCCGACGAGACCAGCTCGTTGGCCAGTTGTCCATGGGTGACTATTACTCCGCCTATCATAGAATGCACCGAGGCGTGATGGGTGATGCGTGATCCCTGATCCGTGATGCGTGATCCGTGATGCGTGATCCGTGAAACCCGAAGGTTTTTTCTGAGTCACGCATCACCATCACGCATCACTTTTCTCACTCATCACTGTTCTCACGCATCACGTTTCACGCTCCCTGTATCTCTGTTCGTCCTTATCAATGTCCTGGTGAACTACCTTTGACTTGTAGCCCAACTCGTTCAGCCGTTTGTCAATCGTCTCCGCGACCATGACTGATCGGTGGCGGCCGCCGGTGCATCCGATGCCGACGGTGAGGTAGCTCTTTCCCTCGCGCTGAAACCGCGGCAGCAAATACGCGAGCAGCTCGGTGAATCGCGCGATAGTATCCTCGACCTCACTCTCGGATTGCAAGTACTGGATGACCGAGGGGTCGCGCCCGGTGAGCGGCCGCAGCTCAGGAATGAAGTGCGGGTTCGTCAGAAACCTTACGTCAAACACCATATCCAGCCCCCGTGGCGAGCCGTGCCTGAACCCGAACGACAAGATCGTCACGCTCAACTCGTGAGCCCCGCCCTTATCAGCGAAACGATCCTTTATCACATCGCGCAGCGTGTGCACCGTTTGCTCCGAAGTATCGATAACGTGATCCGCAAGGTCGCGAATCTCCGAGAGCAGTTCGCGCTCTTGCCTGATTGCATGAAGCACGTTTTGATCGGGCAGCGGATGGGGCCGCCGCGTCTCGCTATAGCGCCTGAGAAGAACTTCGTCGTCCGCTTCCAGGAACAGCACCGTAACGTTGACGCCTCTTTCCCTCAGTTCGTCGTGCATTCGCGGGAACAAACCAAGGAATTCGCCCGAGCGCACATCGACTACGAAAGCCGTGCGGTCGATTTCGCTGGAGTCATCGCACAGCTTGACGAAGGTGGGGATGAGTTGAGCTGGAAGGTTGTCAATCGCAAAGTAGCCGAGGTCTTCACAGGCCTTGAGCGCCGAGGACATCCCCGACCCCGAGACGCCGGTTATGATGACGACAGAAACAGGCATAAGAACTCAGAAGGCAGAAAGCCGTAGGCAGAAGGCAGCAGCTTCTTTCTGCCTTCTGCCTTCTGCTTACTGCCTTCTGTCATTTCACGGTTCGATAAGACCGAAGTTCCCGTCCGTGCGGCTGTAGAGCACGCCGACTCTATTCGTTTCGGCGTCGCGAAACACGATGAATTGATCGTCCGAGTCCGCCAGTATTATCGCAGCCTCTTCGGGTGTCATCGGCTTCACGCGGTAACGCCGCTGAACAATTATGCGCGGCGCGTTAGGAGCCGCTTCGATTGTGCCGCCCGGGACCGGCGCGACTTCTCTCGCCGGTTGGCGTCCGCGTTTCTTTGCTTGAAATTTCTCTTTGAGCCGCAGCCCTTGCTTCTGAACCCTGGCTGCCGCCGCCGCCACCGACTGGGTCAAGTCGCCGTTCTCTCCGACCGCCGTGAAAACGTTATCGCGCCAGTACACAACGATCTCGGTCCGCTTGCGATGCTTCTCAGCCGAAACCGTTACATGCGCACGGATCGGCGCTGAATCAAGCACTCGATCGAGCTTCCCAAGTTCCTTCCGAACCAGTTCCTCTATCGACGGTGTTATTTCAATATGGCGACCGGTGAACTCGAATTCCATCTACGATTCTCCCTCTTGGTCTCAGATGTCGGATTTCGGATTGCGGATTTGTAGATGCCATCTTCATCGGAGATTGCCGGCTCTGTGTCTAAATCCGAAGTCCGCATTGGTCAGACGATGGCACGGCGCTCTCGCGAGCCGGGTATGCGCATCTGGTCGCGGTACTTTGCAATAGTCCGGCGGCTCATCTTGACGCCTTCCCTGGCCAGACGTTTGGTTACTTCGTCATCGGTAATGGGGTGGTGGGGGTCTTCCATTTCGATCATCTTCTTGATCTTCAGCTTGAGCACGCGCGTGGAAACATCCTCGCCGCTGTCACTTCTCATTCCCTCTGTAAAGAACCGGCGCAATTCGTAGACTCCCTGCGGCGTGTTCACGTACTTGCGATTCACGACGCGCGAGACTGTGCTGAGGTGCATACCGATGTCTTCGGCAATGTCCTTCAACATCATCGGCTTCAGGTGCTCGATGCCATGATCGAGAAAGTCACTCTGACGATCTACTATCGAGTGGCACACGCGATAGATGGTCTGCCGCCGGTGCTCGATGTTCTTCAACAAATCGACTGCGGAACGGAACCGCTCCTTGATGTAATCGCGAGTCTCCTTTGACGAGTCCTTCGACTCCATCATCTGGCGATAGGTTCTGTTGATGCGCAGGTGCGGCAAGCCGTCGTCTTCGAAGCGAATGATGTAATCATCGCCAACCTTTTCAATCGTGACTTCGGGGACCACCGGCTGCGCTTCCTCGGACGAGTATTTGCGGCCCGGCTTTGGATCGAGCTTCTTGATGACCTCCACCTCTTCGAGCACCTGCTCGAGCGGCACGCCGAGCGTCTTCGCCAGTTCGGGCAGCCTATGAGTCTGGAGACTCTCGAGATGATCGCGCACCATCTGGACCGCCAGCCTATCACCGAAACCGTAATAGTCGAGTTGAATCAGCAGCGATTCGCGCACGTCGCGCGCCGCGCAGCCCACCGGGTCCAATCGCTGCACCACGGCAACCGCTTGTTCAACCGTCTCGATTTCCCAGGGACCCATCGCGGCGATCTCTTCAACCGTTGCATCGAGGAAGCCGGTGTTCTCGTCCAGGTTGCCAATGATCGCTTCTCCGGCGGCTCGAACTTCGTCGGCGGCCCCCGTCAGGTGAAGCTGCCAAATGAGCTGCTCGCGCAGCGAGTCGCGACGCGTAAGCATGTTCTCGAACGAGACCTCGTCCTTCGCCTCGTATTCGTGGGTCTTGTAGCCGGGATCGAGATACTCTTCGAAAGTTGAGCCGAAATCCACCTCTTCAAATGGATCGCGTTCGCGCTCGGGTTCTGCTTCGCCGTCGACGGGACTGGATTCAGTTGCGCTGGTCGTGACGTTTGGAGCTTCGCCCGGCGAGGGAGACTCGGTTAGACCTCCGTCGGTCGCAGCCGGCTGGGTCGCCGCTTTCTCACCCGGGCTTGTGATGTCGGCCGTGGTTGCGTCGACTGCGGCAAGCTCGTCTGCGAGCGGTGAGTTGTCGTCGACGCCTTCCCCCGGCGCCACCTCGTCGAGTACGGGATTAGCGGACAGTTCGGTCTGCACCATGTCGGCAAGTTCGAGCTTGGTCATTGCCAACAGCTCGATCCGCTGCCGCATCTGCGGCGTCAAAACCAGTCGCTGCGAAAGGCTCGTACTGAGATGTGGCTTGACCGACATAGTTCATTTGTCGCCGGTCATTGGTCATTGGTCATTGGTCATTGGTCATTTTGTTTACCCTTGATTCAGAAGCAATTCGGAAAATGACCAATGACCAATGACGAATGACCAATGACTACATTCTGAAATTCTCCCCTAGATATACTCGTCGCACTTCTTCATCGCGCGTCAGCTCATCCGGCGTCCCGGCGCGGAATATTTTTCCGTCGTTAATTATATACGCTCTGTCCGTAATCGCCAGAGTCTCGCGCACGTTGTGATCCGTTATCAGCACGCCGATGCCTCGCTCGCGCAGCTTCTGCAAGATTCGCTGTATATCGATCACCGCGATCGGATCGATTCCCGCAAACGGCTCGTCCAGCAGGATGAACCGTGGCTCGATCACCAGACACCGGGCAATCTCGGTCCTTCGGCGCTCGCCTCCCGACAACTGGTACGCTTTTGTGTGACGCACGTAAGCTATGTCGAGTTCGCTGAGCAACAACTCGAGCCGATGCTCCCGCTCCGCTTTTGTGAGCGGCAGGGTTTGAAGCACCAGGAGAATATTGTCTTCAACCGTTAGCTTTCGAAAAACCGACGCTTCCTGGGGCAGGTAACTTATGCCGTCCCGCGCCCGCAGGTACATCGGCAACCGCGAAATATCCTTCGAATCAAGAAAAATCTTTCCGGCGTCCGGGCGTTCGAGCCCAACAATCATGTAGAAAACCGTCGTTTTGCCCGCTCCGTTCGGCCCAAGAAGTCCGACGATCTCCCCTTGATGGATGTCAAGCGATACGTTGTCGACGACGGTTCGCTTTCGATATGACTTTCGCAGGACCTCGACGGCAAGAACGCTTGTTTGTTGTAAGGGGAGTGCGGCTTGAGGCTCGGCGTCACCGGTCGGGTTTTCAATCAAGGACACTTCTTCTATCATCTCGTCGCTTCAATTCTGTTTGCTCTTTGTCAATCGATGAGTTGATCGGACACGGCCTGTACCCTGCTGATTCTCGACGGAAATCCTATCATCGCGGCTATAGAACGTCAATTGAGAGCCCATCGTCGCGCCCTTCTCGACATCATCCACACGAGCAGACTTTCCAGTCAAAACCGCCCGGCCATCCTCCGAGGTGTACGCCAGCTTGTCGCCGACGCCACGGCGTCCCGGCTGCGTCAACACCACATCGCCGTCAGCGTTCAGGTGATCGACTTCGTTGGTTTCCTGCTCAAGATACACGTCCACTGATGCCGCTTCGATACGATCGGTGCCTTGCCGGGCCTTGACTCCCCCTTCGTAGTGGATCTTTCTATCCGCATCCGAGTAAGTCATTCTGTCGGCCGTCGCAAATCCAGGTACGACCTCGCGTGCGCCCGGCGAAGTCTCGCGCCTGGTCTGGTAAAGGGCGCTTTCCACGTTGCCGTTGGCGGCCATGCGTTTGTCATTTTGATAGAGCTCGATCCGGTCAGCCTTGATGAAGTTGTCGTCCTGCCAGCCGCGCGCGTTGATTGTATAGACCGCGACGCCTTCCTTATTCCGGGCATCGGCCCGCTCGGCAGTAACAAAAATAGGCGACTTGGTATTCTTGAATGGAGTCGAATCGTTAGTAGTCTCGCGGCTGTAGTAAGTCGTGCGAACATCGCCTCGCGCATGCGTGTCGTCGCGCCCGTGATCGTAATCTATCTCGTCGGCCTGCGTTCGCCCCTTTTCGTCCCATACCATCGGGCGCTTACCGCGAAGATTGAGGATCTCTTTCTGGCCGTCATAAACGGCGCGCTCAGCCACGGCGTTTCGGTCGCCCTCTTTGTACTTGAAGCTGCCTTCTTGAGCGATGCGATCTATGTCTTGAACGTCCTCCAGGAAATCCGCCGTTGCGGACTTGCTGGTGGTGACGCGCAACGGATGACCGTCGGATACGGTCGCCTCGATTTCAACTCTCACCTCGTCCCAGGCGTTGAAGGTCTTCACGCGATTGCCTTCCGAATAGAACAACGCGTCCATCCGAGGTGCTCGTATGGTCTTTTTGTCGGCCCGGCGCTCGGCGCGAACCGGTGTCACGGTCATGACTGCCTTGCCGGTAGCTTCGGCGTGTTTGATGTTCTTTCCATCCGGGAAGAACTGCAGAGTTACGGTGTCGGCTGTGAGCTCGCGTTGGGCGGGGTTGTCGGTGGTGTTTCGAGGTGCGGACGCGTGAATCTTTAACCCCGCATTGCCTTGAGCTTTGATCGTGTCAACGGCGTCGGCCCGAGCGCCCTCGGCAAACGTGGCTTCGATGATATCGGCGTGAGCCTCTCTGATAGGCTCCGCTCCAAGCGAGCGCGTGTATGCGCCACGGGTGGCGACTGCGCGAACAAGTTGGTGGGATTCGCCAAAGAAAAAATCCATGTCGGGAGATTTGATCTCCGCCTTCTCTGCCTGCTTCAGGTAAGCACTTCCGCGCGCCTCGATACGCTCGACGTGATTGGAAGCGTCGGTGTAGCTCACCATTCGGTCGGCACGCAGTTCATCAGAGCCCTGGGTCACTATCGCGTTGCCCTCAAAAGTCACCCGATGCTCTTTCTTCTCGAGCAGCGCAGAGTTACTTCGGATTCTCGTCGGCTTCTTCACGTCACGCTGGTTCACATCGGCTTTTCGTTCAACGGCTGAAGCATCCGTCGATGGAGAGCCGGATTGGGCAAGAAGTTCAGCGGCGCGGCGGCGAGCTTCTTTGCGCGCGCGCTTTCGAGCCTTGCGAGCGGCTCTCTCTTCCGGACTCTCTTCGCGCTGCTGGCCGGCCCGCGCAACGGCGCTTGTTTTCGCGTCCCGCCTGGCGTCGCTTTCGGGTTTGATAGTTACATCCACATCGTTGAGCAGGCTTACACGCTCAGTGCTGGCCTCAAGGATCATGCCGGTCGCGCGGCCTGCGTAGTTACGGCCTTCGAACTCTACAGGCTCTTTTGTATCGACGGTGTTTTTCGTCTGGTCGTAATGCAGGTAGCTGGTCTTCAGCGTGAGCCCTTCTGATGTTTGCACGACGACGTTTGAGATGAACTCGGCGTCGAGCTTGCTGAGATCCGCTGGATCGCTCACCTTCGCGCGGTCACAAGTAACAACATCGTGGCGGTCTCCGGCTGAGCCGTATGATTCAAGTTTGACCTGTTCGAGTTCGTGAGTCCCATCCTGGTAGGTTCTATCGGTGCCCGCAGCGATCTTGAACCGCACCTGGCCGTTGACCTCGTGCTCGTAGCGGGTGTTGCTGAAGACCGCAACGACCTTCCCTTGCAGCTTGGGCCGGGTCTGCTCCGGTTGAGGGTGTTTACTGCGGAAGACGAGGTACACAACGAGCGCCACGGCTATGGCGATAAACAGGGCAAGCGCCGCAGCCTTGCCGGCAGATAACAGCCTTACTCGCTTCATGAAACTCTAGAGCGCTCCGTTCATAGGATTCACGGGGATTCATGAGGATTCTTGCATGCCGTGGGGTGAGTGTCGAACGTTAATCTTGCGCGGAACGCATGTCGCTTGGTAGGCGCCCTCGATGGCAGGCGCTTGCCTTGATTAAGTTAATAGGGCGCCCATCGAGGGATGCCCGTTCCGGCTATCCTAACTGTCTTGACCTTGCGCGAGCGGCAGGCGAACGGTGAAGGTCGAGCCTTGGCCTTCATTGCTGTTTACCGCGATCGAGCCGGCGTGCGCGTCGGCGATCCATTTCGATATCGCTAGCCCCAACCCGAATCCAGTCACTCGTGAGTCGCGGGGATCGGTTTGGCGATAGAACCGCTCGAAGATGTGAGGCAGCGCTGATGCTGGAATGCCGCGGCCATTGTCAGATACTTCGATCACCGCGGAAGAACCCTCTCTCGAAAGCGTGAGCCGCGCGCTCCCTCCCGGCGGCGTGTATTTGATCGCGTTGTCCAGAAGATTCACCAGCAGTTGTTGTAGCCGCTTCTGATCTCCTTCCACCACGATCGCCGAGGCTGGCGCTTCATAGCTCAGCGAGACGCCGGCGGACTGGGCCAGCGGCGCGATGTACTCGCGAGCCTCGGCAGCAAGTTGATCGAGTTCGACATGTTCACGCTCGAGAACCGACTGGTCCGCGTCCGAGCGGGCAAGCGTCAGCAGGTCTTCGGTAAGCTTGGTGAGCCGCGCGATCTCTTCCAGGCTCGACTCGAGAACGCGCTGATACTCTTCGGGTGTGCGCTGGCGGCGAAGTGCTACTTCCATGTCCCCGCGAAGCACGGCGAGCGGAGTCTTGAGCTCGTGTGAGGCATCGGCGGTGAAACGGCGTTCGCGTTCGAAGGTTTGCTCGAGCCGGCTGATCATCTGGTTGAAGGTTGCCGCCAGCCTGCCGATCTCGTCTTGAGACCGATGCTCCTCGACGCGCTCGCTCAAGTTTCCCCGGCCGATGCGCTCGGCTGCGCGGGTCAGCCGATCAACCGGACTCAAAGCTCTGCTGGCGAGCCACAGGCCGCCGAGGCTTGCGAGCAGAAGCGCGAGCGGGTTCGCGATGGCCAGCAGAAGGATCAGTTGCTTCTGCGCGCGTTGAACGTCTCTGAGGGATTGTCCCTCGACAACGAAGAACTCTTCGCCATCTTCATCCCGAGCCGGCCAGGTGATTATGCGGACGTGCTCGGTTTCAGAGAGCGAGACTTCGTCGAACTGGGGCTTCCACTCCGTCGCCGCGCGTTCAAGCGCGGGCTTAATCACTGGAACCTCATGCCCCTCCGAGTCGGGTATTTGATCGGTGACTTTGCCGTCTCTATTAACCACCGAGAGAAACTGTGGCGCGAGGATCAACACGCCGGGCTGGCTGGCTTCTTCATTTGCAGAAGGGTGACCGAGGGCGTAGGCGAAGCGCTCGGCGTGATTTCTCAGCGACGCGTCGATAGTGTTTATCAGCCCGCGCGAGAAGTAAAGGTAGATCGCGACGGCGAAAGCCGCCAACACCAAAGCAGCGAGGCCTAGATACCAGAGGGTGAGTTTTGCGCGAATTGAGAGCACTTGAAACGTTCTTTACCGGGCGGAACGATGACTCTTTTCCAAGCGGTGACGGCGCACGATATCAACGGCGTCCTCATCAGTGTAGCCACTGCGCCGAGCATCACGCCGGATCTCGGCATCGAGCATCTGATCTTCCCAGACCGCAATGCACTGCCGCATGTAATCTTCCAGCAATCGGACAGGGTTGCGCCGCCGCTTTCGGGCCGCGTTTTGAAACTCCTCCCAGAGCGAGGAGTTCAAGAGAAAGCCTCCTTCCATGCCAAATGAATTGTATCAGAGGAGGTCGGAAAGTTTGGTGCGGATGAGAGGACTTGAACCTCCACAGGATTTCTCCCACAGCGTCCTGAGCGCTGCGCGTCTGCCATTCCGCCACATCCGCATTGTTTGGCGATTGTGATTCGAACGAAGCGAAAATATACTAACCAGCGCTTGCAAACAGTGTCAATGGATTTGCGATTTGCGATTGCGGATTTCAAAATTGAGGTGGCGAGCAAGGAGCCTTGATCGCAAATTAGAAATCGCAAATCGGAAATCGGAAATCCAAAATCGAAATGGTCACGACAAACTTATCGCCACAAAGAGTACTTCAATCGCTGCCGAAGTCTCGCGAACGCGGCGTCACCGCCGATAGTCTCGCCGAAGCACTGAACCTCTCGGAATCCCATACAGCCCAGCTCGGCGTGTTTCTGAAAGAGTTTGTTCGGGTTGGGCTCGCGGCGGCGAAAGGCGCACGCTACTGGCGAAAACAGGCTCCCGGCTTGTTGATCGGAACTCTCAGGGGAACTCGCTCAGGTCACGCCTTCGTTGTGCCCGACGACCCGAAAGAGCGTGAGAAGGGAGACCTCTTCGTAAACGCCCGCGCGATGGCCGCGGCTTTGCACGGCGATACCGTGATTGCTCGCGTCACCGGCGTGCGCGAGCGCGGGCGCGAAGGCCGCGTCGAAGCGGTTTTGCATCGCGCCAATCAAACGGTCATCGGAACATTCGTAAAGCTCAAATCCGAGAGCTTCGCCTCGCCGATCGATGAAAGGTTTCTCTACGAGATCAGCATCGCGCCCGCGGATATACTCGGCGCGAATGACGGCGACATCGTCAACGTCGAGATCACCCGGCCTCCCATAGCCGGGCGGCGTCCATGGGGACGAGTGATCGAGGTCCTGGGCCAGCCTGAACAACCGGGCATTGATCTTGAGATCATCATCAGAAAGCATCAACTGCCTCACGTCTTTCCCGAAGCCGCACTCGCCGAAGCGGAAGCCATTCACGACGCCATAAGCGAAGAGCAACTCGCCGGGCGAGAGGATCTGCGCGAGCGGCTGACGATTACGATCGATGGAGAGACAGCGCGCGACTTTGACGACGCCGTGTCGCTCGAGGAGCTGCCCAGCGGCCGTTTGCTTCTTGGCGTTCACATCGCCGACGTGAGCAACTATGTCCGAGAAGGTAGCACGCTTGACGAAGAAGCATTCCGCCGCGGCACATCGGTTTACTTTCCCGAGCGCGCCATTCCGATGCTTCCTGAGAGGCTCTCGAATGATATCTGCTCGCTCAAGCCGCAAGTGGACCGGCTGACGATGTCGGCGCTGATCGAGCTTAACCGAAACGGCCGCGTCGTCGACTACCGGCTCGCGCCTTCCGCAATACACAGCCGCGAGCGCATGACGTATACCGCGGTCAACGAGATCATCACTCACCCCGACGGTGAAACCGCGCGGACTTATGCTCACGTCAAGGAAATGCTTCTCAAGATGCACGATCTGACTCTTGTTCTGATCAAGCGAAGAGAGGAGCGGGGCGCCATTGACTTCGATCTGCCGGAGGCTGAATTGTGGTTCAACGACGAAGGTCAGATCGGCGGCATCGCTAAGTCTGAGCGCAACATCGCCCACCGCCTGATCGAAGAGTTCATGCTGCTGGCAAATGAAACCGTCGCGCGTCACCTTGAACCATTGAACGTGCCGTTGCTCTACCGCATTCACGAAGAACCAAATCCCGACAAGATCGAAGAGTTCGCCGAGATTGCCGCGTCGTTTGGCCACAAGTTCTCGATGCACGGCCCAATTCCTCAACGCGGCTTTCAGCAGCTTGCGCGCGAGATTCAAGGCACGCCCGAAGAGCGTATGCTTTCGTACTTGATGTTGCGCTCGATGCAGCGCGCTCGTTACACGCCGCAGAACGCGGGACACTTTGGGCTGGCGATGAAGACTTACACGCATTTCACGTCACCAATCCGGCGCTATCCCGATCTGATCGTCCATCGCGTACTTCGCGAAGTCATCGAGCGCGGCCGGGAGGGCGACGAGTGGAGCCAGGTCGATCTCGGCGCCAAGCATGCGGTTAAACGCGTGTCCTGGCCCGTGCTTGATGAACAGCGCGAGACCGAGCTTCGAGCCGGGCTTGAGGTGATCGGCGATCATTCCAGCGAGCGCGAGCGCGCCGCCGCCGACGCTGAACGCGAGTTGATGGACTGGCGTAAGACTGCATTCATGGCTGATCGCGTGGGTGATGAGTTCGACGGCGTCATCACCGGAGTGAAAGAGTACGGGTTCTATGTTGAGTTGGATGAGTTCTTCATCGAAGGGCTGGTCCACGTTTCGACACTTATCGACGATGTGTACGATTATCAAGAGCGCAGACACCGGTTGGCGGGGAAACGTACACGCCGCGAGTTTCGACTGGGCCAACGGGTCCGGATCGCCGTGAATCGAGTCGATCAAGCGCGTCACTTGATAGACTTCTCGGTGGTGA
The DNA here is from genome assembly GCA_038040445.1 of Acidobacteriota bacterium. Taxonomy (NCBI): domain Bacteria; kingdom Pseudomonadati; phylum Acidobacteriota; class Blastocatellia; genus Candidatus Onstottus; species Candidatus Onstottus frigus. The sequence continues at coordinate 21,670 of JBBPIG010000034.1, forward strand.
AGCCTTAAGAAGCCGGCGTCCGCCCTCCGTTAGGACGGCCGCTGACGTGCTAGACGCCGGGCCATTTCGGTAGGAACCTAGCGGATGCCCCGTCCGTACAAACTGCTTCGCTGCGTAAAAGACGTTCGCTTATTGTTAATGCCTCAGCAATCCGGCTCGTTACGGACTCAACGACAGGAGAATTCCATGAAATCAACAACCACGTTCAAAGAGAGAAAACACCCGTTGGCGTTGGCTGCCGCCGCGCTTGTTGTATTGACCGCGTTCTCGCTCCCGGCGTTTGGCCAGGGCGCCAAGAAAGCCGCAAGCCGCGCCATAAAGCAATACACGATCGAGCAATTCCTAACAACCACCGCAATCGGAGGCAGTTCATTCTCGCCCGACGAGAAGTCGATACTGTTTTCGAGCAACAAGAGCGGGATCTACAATGTCTACAGTGTACCGGTCACCGGAGGCGAGCCGAAGCAGCTCACTCGCTCGACGACCGAGAGCACTTTCGGCATCGGCTACTTCCCGAACGATTCGCGCATTCTGTACACGCACGATCAGGGCGGCAACGAGAACAACCACATCTATGTGCTGGGCGCGGACGGCAAGGAGAAGGACCTGACACCAGGCGACAAGCTCAAGGCTCAGTTCCTGGGGTGGACGCACGACGGCAAGGCCTTCTATATATTCACAAACGAACGAGACCAGCGGTTCTTCGACATCTATAAGCTGGACGCCGTTAGCTTCGAGCGGACGTTGCTATATCAAGACACCGTCGGCTACCAGTTCGGCGACATCTCCGACGATGGGAAGTTTATCGCCTTCGCGAAACCGAACACGACCTCTGATTCGGACGTCTACCTCTACAACGTCGCGACAAAAGAAATGAAGAACATCACGCCGCATCAAGGCGATGTTGCTTCAAGCCCCGCGGCGTTCGATCCCGCGGCGCGATACTTGTACTACCAAACCGATGAAGGCAGCGAGTTCTCATACGTCGCGCGGTACGACCTGACGACCGGAAAGAAGGAGCCGGTTGAAAAAGTGAATTGGGACGTGGCGTTCACCTACTTCTCGCACAACGGCAAATACCGAGTTTCGGGCGTCAACGAAGACGCGCGTACGAAGGTAAAGGTTTACGACACTGCTACGGGCAAGCCCATCGCCTTGCCTGCTTTTCCAGAGGGTGACATCACCTCGGTCAACATCTCCCGTAGCGAGAAAGTGATGGCCTTCTACTTCAACGGGTCTCGTTCGCCGAGCAACCTTTATGTCTACGACTTCGCAACCAAAAAGGTGAGCAAGCTGACGGAGAGCCTGAACCCCGAGATCGATTCAGCGGATCTGGTCGAGTCAAAAGTCATCCGCTACAAATCGTTCGATGGTATGGCAATTCCATCCATTCTTTACAAGCCCCATCAGGCGAGCGCCGCGAAGAAAGCGCCGGCGCTGCTGTGGATTCACGGAGGTCCGGGTGGCCAGACTCGAACCGGCTATAGCGGAGTGATTCAGTACCTGGTTAATCACGGCTACGTGATTTTAGGCGTCAACAACCGTGGAAGCTCGGGATATGGCAAGACGTTTTTCACCGCCGACGATCAGAAGCACGGCCGCGAGCCGCTTTGGGATTGCGTGGAAGCGAAGAAGTACCTGGCATCGCTCGGCTACGTCGACACGTCGAAGATCGGAATCATCGGCGGAAGCTACGGCGGATACATGGTGCTTGCAGCGCTTGCGTTCAAGCCCGATGAGTTCGTGGTGGGCGTCGATCTGTTTGGCGTTTCAAACTGGGTGCGCACGCTCGAATCGATCCCTCCTTACTGGGAGTCGTTTCGCAAAGCGCTCTACAAGGAGCTCGGCGACCCGAAAGCCGACCTCGAAAATCTGAAGGCGATTTCTCCGCTCTTTCATCCGGACAAGATCGTCAAGCCTCTGATGGTTCTGCAAGGCAAGAACGATCCGCGAGTAATCAAACCCGAGTCCGACGAGATAGTCGAAGCAGTGAAGAAGAACGGCCGCGTCGTCGAATACGTGGTCTTCGACGACGAGGGTCACGGGTTCACCAAGAAGGCTAACGAGATCCGAGGCTACAAGGCGATCCTGGATTTTCTCGATAAGTATCTCAGGGGAGCGGACGCCGGCAAGTAGTGCAGTAGTCAAGGAGGTGGCCTGTGCTCGACGAAAGCGGGGGCAAGCCGCCTTCCCGACCTAATATGAAAGGGGCGCCCCTTTGGTGATATTTTGAGTTTGTTTTAAGCAGCTCAAAAAGTTCACGCGAAGGAGAGCCCCATGAACAAAGACAAGTATGTAGGACTGGACACGGATCAGGCAACCATCATCGGCAGGGTTGATGATGCTAAGGGAAACTTCGTAATGGAATCGGCCATCGAAACCAGCGCAAGTAGTATCCGGCAGTTCTTCAAAGGTCTGGACGGTACTATTCACGTCGCGTTTGAAGAAGGTACTCAGGCTGCGTGGTTGTATGACGTCATCCGGCCGCTGGTTGCCGAGGTCACAGTCTGTGATCCGCGGCGCAACAAACTGATTCAGTCAGGGAACAAGGCGGACAGAATCGACGCTGCGAAGCTGGCGAGACTGCTGAGGCTGGGCGAGCTGCATGCGGTCTATCACGGCGAGCGAGGCACACACGGGTTAAAGGAACTGGTTCACGGGTACGAGAGCTTGGTAGCCGACACGACGCGGACAAAGAATCGATTGAAGGCAGTCTTTCGAAGCCAGGCGATTCGTTGCCGAGGTCAGTTGGTTTACAGCAAGCAGGAGCGCAAGCAGTGGCTCGGCAAACTGGACACGGCGGCGCTGGGCGCACGAGCTTCAGGTTTGTACGAACAATACGACTGTCTCACAAAGCTGCGAGACAAGGCACACAAAGCGATGACCACCGAAGCGCTCAGACATCCAGCCTACAAGCGGCTAAAGAAAGTGTCCGGTTTGGGAGAGGTGAGGACGGCGCAGATCATAGCGGTGGTGAGCTCGCCACACCGGTTCCGCACCAAGCGGCAGTTCTGGCCTTACTGCGGGCTTGCGGTGGTAACTCACAACAGCAGTGAGTATGAGATCGTAGATGGCCAGCGGCGAAGAAAACGCAACAAGCAGGCTCAGACTCGAGGATTGAATCAGAACTACAACAGGACATTGAAAGCTGTGTTCAAGGGAGCAGCGGCTACTGCGATCGAGCGGCCGCCGTTCAAGCAATATCGCCAGAGGCTGATCGACAAAGGGATAAGGCCTGAGCTGGCGCTGCTGACGGTGGCGCGCAAGATAGCCGCGATAACGTTGACGATCTGGAAGAAGGGAGAGGAGTTCGATCCTGAAAGAGTGAATCAAGCGGTACCAGGCACAGGCAAAGAGTGATCTGTCGGAAGCCTTACACGCAACCGCAGTCGCCACTTTACCTGAGCAAGGGTCGAGGGAGAGTATCAAATCACAGGTTGTGCCCGAAGCGCTCACAGCTTCAAGCACCAATCCCGACTGCATGCCCCCTCGCACTAACCAGATAAAAGCTGTAGCCCGCGAGGCTCAGATAGAACTGTGGTTGGCAACAGACCAACCGAAACTGCTTGATAAGGACTCAGGATAAGGAACGACGCAGTTGCGATTGTGATGGAAGGCGGAGGATCAGACACCGGGTGTAAGTTCGGGCTACGAGCGGGGAAGCTGTGGAAACTGCCGCGATGTGGGAGCAGTGGAAAAATTCAACTACAACGACAATTTTTCCACTGCTCCCACATCGCTTGGGAAACTCTCCGCAAGAAACAAAAGCGCGGAGAGTTTCCCACAGTTCCCACAGCTTCGGCGGCTGGGTTTAATCTCGGAAGAGAAACCAGTGAGCGGAGCCGTAACCTGCTGCGTGAGGTAGCCCGGAACCTGTCTTGGGAAGCTCATGGTGAATCGGGAACGTGGCTGGCTGGCAAGAAAATGCAATCCCAGCCGGCTAGGGGAAAGTTTTTCCTTGACAGCCCCCTTTCATAGAACCTGTGATCCTGCGAACGGTACCTTGAGTTCCAGGTTGTTGAAAAGGATCACGGGTCGGGAAGGATGGCTTGCCCCCGCGATTGAGCCAGCACAACCTGAACGGTCCGAGCGTCGAGAAGAAACCTTAGCTCGAATCGAAGCGACGACTCTGCCGAAGTCACACAACCAATCCTGGGCAAGCGAAAGGTCACCGGACAATGAAACAGACAGTCCTCAGCCGGTCGCGAGCGCTAGCGGCTATGCTGGCGCTGGCCATCGCACTCGCGGCTCCCGCCCCGCATCTCAGCTTTTCTCTCAGTCAATCGTCCGCACAAGCGGTATCAAAGACCGAGTTCGATGTCGTCGAGGGGATCTTTCACGACGGGTTGGGCACCTACGCTGAGATCGCTCTGGCGAACGAACTCCTTGCCCTCGCACATCTCTCGCAATCTGGATTCGATACTTCCCGGAGCATTGCCAAGATGCGCGACGCGATCAACCGGCTACCAGCATCGCATCCGAGTCGAGCTGTCTTCGAGCGCGAGATCACCAACATCACCGAGGCCGTTAAGAGCGGTGCTGCCGAACTCCTCAAGAGCGTGAAGCCTGCCCGCCTCACGCGAGTCCTGCATACACCGAGAGATTATGCAGACGCAAAGGCGGGCGACCTGAGGCTTGAATTCAGCGGACGTTCCGAGCTGCCCGTTTCCGTCAAGACCGACAAATCCGGAAAGGTGGCAGTCTCGGAAGGCCAGACTCCACACATCGACGAGAAGTGGGCCGAGAGATACTTCCGAACCTCATCGACGGAGCTGAACCAGATTATTCGCGACCTGGGTTTCACATCGATGTCCGAGCTGAAGTCTCACTACTTGAACGTTGCAAGGTTGGTCGCCGAGGTGCTCATCCGAAAGCTCCGGCTTGTCGACTGTAAGCCGGCAGACTTCAGCCGCGCGCGAGTGACAGATCTTGGCGCGCTCAAGTACGTCCTGCATCAGCTCGTGCTGTTCAAAAGCGGCAAAGACAGAAGCCGGGTCATCATCTTCGATCGCTCGACCGGGGAAGTGAAATGGGAGTCGCTGCTTGATGAAGTGGACATCGATGGCCTGACTGCCGATCGAGTGTCGTTCCTTCCATCTCGTCCGCGCGGCGGAAATCCCATTGCTTCGGAGTTCGGCATCAAGATCGACGGCAGAACAGTAGTGTCGTTTCAGATCAAGCATAAGCGAGGCTCTGCCCGCACTACGAGTCATCGGTACGAATTCTCCGACATCACAACTCGCCTTCGAATATGACGTATATGACGTATATGACGCATTGACTTCGGATTGGCCCTTGGGTAGCCTATCAGCTTGCTCGTTCATCGGTTTTATCACAAAACTCAATCGCGTTTGCTTCATTCGCAGTTCACATTTCAAAGCAGCGCATTCTGGAGGAAGATTCATGAAGCGCATTGTCGCGTTATTAACTATTCTCGTCCTGTCGCCGGCGTCGATGGTTGCGGCGAAGGCTCAACAGCCGGCGCGACCGTTCACGATTGAAGATCTGCTAAAGGTGCGCCGTGTTTCCGATCCGCAGGTTTCGCCGGACGGCCGCTGGGTCGCCTATACGATTGCCGATACCGACAAAGCTGCCAATAAGCGGACGACTCAAATCTATTTGATATCGACGGACGGCGGCGAGCCGCGACAGCTCACCAACGAAAAACAGTCTTCACATTCGCCGCGGTGGTCCCCCGACGGGAAGCGCCTGGCATTCGTTTCCGCTCGCGACGGTGAATCTCAAATCTGGACCATCGAGCTAACCGAAGCCGCGACCGGCGCGCTCAAGAAGATCACCAATATCTCGACCGGCGCCGATGCTCCCATATGGTCACCCAACGGAAAGTGGATCGCGTTTACCTCTGAAGTCTATCCCGAGTGCCCGACGGACGATTGCAACAAGCAGCACGCCGAAAAGGCAGCCACGAGCAAGGTCAAGGCAAAGATCGCCGAGGGGCTGCTATACCGCCACTGGACCACATGGAAGGAAGCCAAGCGAACGCACATCTTCGCTGTCTCGAGCGAAGGCGGAGAGAGTCGCGACCTGACACCGGGCAACTACGACGCGCCACCCTTCAGTCTGGGCGGGCAGACCGACTATGCATTCTCGCCCGATTCAAAAGAACTGGCCTTCGCTCGCAACACTGACAAGGTCGAAGCGATCTCGACCAACGGGGACATCTTCACGGTCCCGGTGACCGGCGGCGAAGCCCGACGCATTACCGGCGACAATCCCGCGAATGACCTTACGCCGATGTATTCGCCGGACGGTAGATACATCGCTTATCGAGCGCAATCCAAGCCAGGGTTTGAGTCCGACCGCTGGCGGTTGATGCTCTACGATCGCAAGACGGGTCAGAGCAACTCGCTTACGAACCAGTTCGATTCATCGGTTGAAAGCTTCACCTTCTCGGCTGACGGGCAGAGGATCTACTTGACTGCCCTCGAACACGGCCGCCAACCGATATATGAAATGCCGCTCGGCGGCTTCCCGGGTAAGAAACTGATCAACGACGGCTTCAATGATGACGTGCAAGTGACCGGCGATGGAAAGACACTAGTGTTCACTCGGCAGAGCGTCACGCGGCCCGTCGAGATCTACAAAACCAATAGCCTGGGCGCGGGCGCCACTCAAATAACAAAGACCAACGACGCTTTTCTGGCCGACTTCAACCTGAAGCCCGCTGAAGAGATCTCGTGGGAAGGCGCCACCGGCGCGAGAGTCTACGGATTCATCACCAAGCCGCCAAACTACACGGCCACCAGGAAATGGCCGTTGATCGTCCTGATTCACGGCGGGCCGCAAGGGTCGTGGAATGATTCGTGGAGCTATCGATGGAACCCGCAGCTTTTCGCCGCCGCGGGTTACGTAGTATTCTCCCCAAATCCCCGCGGATCGACTGGCTTTGGTCAGAAGTTTGTCGATGAGATTTCCGCTGACTGGGGCGGCAAGGTTTTCACTGACATACTCAACGGAGTCGCGTATGTAGCTTCCATGCCGTACATCGACCGCGAGCGTATCGGCGCCGCCGGAGGAAGCTACGGCGGTTACATGGTCAATTGGATCGAAGGTCATAACAACGATCCGCGCGTGAAGTTCAGCGCTCTGATATCACACGCGGGAGTCTACAACTTGACGAGCATGTACGGCGCCACCGAAGAGCTCTGGTTCCCGGAGTGGGAATTCAAAGGCACGCCCTGGACGAATCCGGAGATGTACAGCAAGTGGTCTCCGCACATGTTTGTGAAAGAGTTCAAAACTCCGATGCTGGTGATTCACGGCGAGCTTGATTATCGCGTGCCGGTTGGCGAAGGCTTACAACTGTTCACCGCGCTCCAGCGGCAGGGCGTTGAGTCGAAGTTGCTAATCTACCCTGACGAAGGTCACTGGGTGTTGAAGCCGCAAAACTCAGAACTCTGGTACAAGACTGTGCTGGAGTGGTTCGATAACCACCTGAAGCCCAGATCGCAATCCTGAGAGGCCGGCCAATAGAGTTTTGCCTGAAACGAACCGGTCGTTTGGGGAGAGAGCTGGCTTCTTAGTCGAATCGTCGAGTCGATGCGCCAATATTGCTGGGGGATGCGCCAATATTGCTGGGGCAAGATGGGACAAAAAAATTGGAGGTCGCCACCGTGCCCGGGCGACGACCTCTCCCCAAGTTCAGAACAGAATGGTAGAGATTCTTAAGGATGTGCGGCTTAAGATTAAGCAATCCCGATACCGCGAGCGCTCCACAGACTCAAACCGTACCTGAGCAAGCTCTTAGTTGAATGTGTCTCGTCACGAACGCGTTTTCTCCTTCCAAGATTCTGGAAGTATCTACGAAAAATTGGAAATCGAATTCTCGCGCGCCGAGTTGCGGGTGAGTTCAGGGTTCAGGGTTCATGGTTGGTTCTTATGATTGAGGTTCGTAACCCTGAACCACGAACTCGGAACTCCGAACGCGGAACTTGATCAACGACGCGTCGCTCCAACTCTATCGCGTTGCCGATCATGCTCGAAAGCGACGGGCCACCATGCGAGACGGGCATTTGAAGCTGGCGTTCGAGGTCTTCGAGCGTGAGGTCGTCGAGAAAAACGTTACCCGACTTTAGACAAGCCTGCTCGGGGACGATCAGAAAGTTCCCGTCGATTGACCGGCGAGCGGCCATCACGTCGCCACCGGAAATTAATCCCGCCACGGTTACCTCTTCACCGAAGAATTCATTGCGCAGGCCAACAACCTTGAGTCGCGTCCTACATCTCTCATTGATTTCGTTCACGCAGCGCGACAGTATCGGGTAAAACAGCTCGCCGGTCGCCACTGTGCCATGCAGTGATTCCGGCTCTATGTCGAAATCAGCGGCGAGGTCGCGCTTGAGGATTTTGCCGGTCTCGACGATGAAGCGCCGCACCATTCCCACGCCGTCTTCGATCTGCGGGTAGTCGCCATAGTGCGCACGTCCCGGGAGCGGCAAACCGGCGCGCAGATAAAACTCGTCGGCAAGGAACACAAAGGTGGCGCCGAGCCGACGGCGGAACTCACGCTGCCACGGGCGGACCTCTTTGATCAGCGTACGAGAAAACGCGTCCGTCACCGCCGTAAGCTTATCGCGATAATTGTGCAGCCTGGTGAACACGACCGGAACCACCGCAACCGACCGGAGTCGTGGATAGAGCTCCGCCAGATCGTTGATCGTTCGTCTAAGCACCCGGCCATCGTTGATCGAAGGGCAAAGGACTATTTGAGCGTGAAGCTCGATGCCGTGTTCGGCGAGGTATCGCATTTTGCCGAGCACATCGTCGGGCCGCTTTCGCCCAAGAAGATGACGCCGCACCTCGGGATCAGTCGCGTGAACGGAGACGTATTGCGGCGAAAGCCGCTGCTCGACTATGCGATCAAGCTCCGCTTTCGAGATCGAAGACATAGTAGTGTAGTTGCCATGCAAGAACGAGAGCCTGGTGTCTTCGTCCTTGAAGAACAGCGACTCGCGAGAGCCCTTAGGGTTCTGATTGCAGAAACAGAAAAGGCAATCATTTGCGCACTGGCGCGGCGAGAAGTATTCAAAATCGAGTCCCCAAATCTCTCCCTCGCCGACTTCAACCTCGAGCTCGACTCCTTCGCCTGATTCCTTGATGATGTCGAGCCGCACGCGGTCCTCGCTTCCCGAATAGAACTGAAAGTCGAGGAAGTCACGCAGGTCGTGACCGTTGATTTTCATTATGCGGTCGCCGGCCTCGATTCCCGTTTCATCCCCAAGCGCGAACGGATCGACCGCTGTCACTACCACGCCCTTCTCTTTCCTCGGCGTGTTGATGGGATAGATAGTCTCGAATAATTCCGTATACATAACCCAGAGAGTATAACAGAAGCTCTTGAGGCATTTTAGAGAGGTAGAGTGGTCACCTCGGCAGAGTTGATCGGAGTGGATTGACGACCGGAATTGAGGAAGCTGACTGAGCGAGGAGCCTTTGTGGCTCCTCGCTCTCTGATGTGGTTCTATGCTCGGGCCTCCCCGCCTTCAGCTCGAACCTCATCGCGGGCGGTTACGGTTTTCGCGCCGGGCACGAGCCGATCGGGTCCCTTTTCCTCGGCAGGCTGCGTAAGCGTCTGTGGCAGAAGGTCCTCGACTCGATCAACGAGGATCACCTCGAGATCGCGCAGTGCTTCTTCGGGGATATCCTTCAGATCGGGCTCGTTCTTCTTCGGCAGCACAACCCGCTTCATCCCGGAGCGGCGCGCTGCAAGCACTTTGCCTTTTATGCCGCCGACGGGCAGCACGAGCCCGCTCAGCGTGATTTCGCCCGTCATCGCCGTATCGCTCCGAACCGGACGTCCCGAACACAACGACGCCAGCGCGGAGACGATCGCAACGCCCGCAGAAGGACCGTCCTTCGGAGTCGCGCCCGCGGGCACGTGCACATGCACGCCGCTGTTCTCGAACTTCGTGGCGCAGTCGAAACCTAGTTCCTCTGAGTGCGACCAGAGGTAACTAAGCGCGGCCTTCGCCGATTCCTGCATTACCTCGCCGAGCTGACCAGTCAGAGTAAGTCCCTTTGATCCGGGCAGCAGAGTCGCCTCGATGAACAAGACCTCGCCTCCCATCTCAGTCACCGCAAGTCCAGTTGCGACTCCCGGCGGCAGCTTTTGACGGGCCATCTCGTGGAAGAACATCTCGTGACCCAGATACTCTTCAAGCTCCTCCGGAGTGACGGTGAAAACGTCGCCCTTCCCCTGGGCGACCTTGAGCGCCACCTTTCGGGCAACGCTTCCGATGCTGCGTTCGAGCTGTCGCACACCGGCCTCGCGAGTGTACCGGCCGATAATCCCCTGAATCACTTCATCGGTGAACTGAAGCTGCTCTTCGCTCAAACCCGCTTCCCTGATCTGCCTCGGGATCAGGTACCGCTTGGCGATGTGAAGCTTCTCCTCGTCGGTGTATCCCGAGAGCCGGATCACTTCCATGCGATCTCGCAACGCTGGCGGGATTGGCGACAGCGTGTTCGCGGTTGCGATAAAAAACACCCTTGAAAGATCGAACGGCAGATCCAGATAATGGTCCCTGAAGGAAAAGTTTTGAGCCGGGTCGAGTACCTCGAGCAGCGCCGAAGCCGGATCGCCGCGGAAGTCCATACCGAGTTTGTCTACTTCATCCAGCATCATTACCGGGTTGTTGACGCCGGCGCGACGCAGCGCTTGAATGATGCGCCCGGGCATCGCGCCTATGTACGTTCGGCGGTGGCCGCGAAGCTCAGCCTCGTCGCGCATTCCGCCAAGCGACATTCGTTCGAACTTGCGTCCCATCGCCCGAGCGATTGATTGACCCAGGCTCGTCTTTCCAACTCCCGGCGGGCCGACAAAACACAGGATCGGCGCTTTCGTCTTCGGATTGAGCTTGATCACCGCCAGATGCTCGAGTATTCGCTGCTTGATGTCGACCAGATCGTAGTGATCTTCGTCGAGCACAGCCTGGGCGTTGTTAAGATCGAGGCTCTCCTCGGTCGATGTTTTCCAGGGCAGATCGAGTATCCAGTCGAGATAGGTTCGAATGACGTGATAGTCGGGAGCGGCGCTGGGCAACCGCTCGAGCCTCTTCAGCTCGCGCTCTGCTTCAGCCCGAACCTCATCGGGCAGATCGGCTTTTTCAATCCTCTCGCGCAGAAGCTGCGCTTCGGCTTGCTCGGGCTCGGCCTCGCCAAGTTCCTTCTGAATCTGCTTCATCTGCTCGCGCAGGATGTAGTCACGCTGCGCCTTGCCCAGTTCCTCCTGCGCCTGGTTGGCAATCTTGCTCCTGATCTCCAACACCTCGACTTCACGCGCGAGGTATGTGTGCATTAGGTGAAGCAGTTCGCTTTCTGTATTGGCCTCCAGCAGAGCCTGTTCCTGCGTAACGGTCAGGTCGAGCACCGAACCGAGGAAGTAGGCAAGCCGCACGGCGTCATCCGCTTGAACGATGATGTTGCGAATCTCCGGTGGTACATTGGGCAAGAGGCTCAGCGCTTTTTGAACCAGCACCTGAATATTTCTTTGAAGCGCTTCGACCTCAGGAGTCTTCTCGCGCACCGGTTCAGGCAAGATCTCGACGCGCGCTTTCAGATAGGGCGTCTGTTCGATGAACTCGATTATGCGAAACCGCTCCTGACCCTGGACAATCAGATGCAAGACTTCTTCGGCTCCGGGAGAGCGCATCATCCGGTTTATCACGACAACTGTGCCGCTCGCGTAAAGCTTATCCGGCGTTGGCTCGGTATCGCCGTCCTCGCGCTGTGCCACCACGCCAAGAAGCTTCTCCTCGGTTGACAGCGCAGCTTCCGCCGCTGCAAGCGACATCGTACGTCCAACCGTAAGGGGCGTGATGCCCGATGGAAAAATCACAATGTTCCTGAGTGGCAGGATCGGCAATTCTAAAATCTTGTTCTCTGTCATTAACTTTACCCCTGATCACAACCCGATTGTCCGTAGCGAAACGAACAACGTTGATCGCTCTTTGGCGCTTAAGCGCAATTCAAGTGCAGTATGAACCAGCCGTCTCTGCTTTCGAGTTGAATTTCCGCTCGAGGCAGATCGCAAGGGATCTTCAGAATGCGCTCGAAGCGGCTGTAGGTTATTTCGAGTTGATGATAGCTCCACCCCTCGGTGATCACGGTGTCCCGCCGCACCCCGCGAACTATCAGCTTATCGTCGGCTACCATCACTTGAACATCCTCCAGTTTGACTCCGGCAAGATCGAACTTGATCTTCCACCCTTCCGGGCACCGGTAGATGTCGACCGCCGGTTGCCACAGCGGGCCGCTCGGCCGACGGTATTCGCTGCTGATTCGCTCAACAAAAATCCTCTTGCTTCTTGACATCATAAGCTTGCTCCATCGGTAGCATAGACTTTGGTCTGTGCCTTACGTCACCCCGCGGCATGAGACTAAGGTCGATGCTAATTCACCGCAGATTCGCCGGTTCAACGAGCTCGCTTACGAGCGCGAGATCGCGCGACGAGAGAACGCTATCGATGAGCCCGTAATCGACGGCTTGCGGTGGACTCAAAATGAAGTCCCGCTCGACATCGTGGTCTGTCTTTTCGAAGGACTGTCCGGTCAAATCGGACAATATGCGCGATAGCAGATTTCGCGTTCGCAGAAGCTCTTCGGCGTAGATCTTCACGTCCGTCGCTTGACCGGCTATGCCTTCAACCGAAGGTTGATGAATGACTATCCTGGAATGAGGCAGCGAAAACCGTTTTCCTTTGGTTCCTGCCGCGAGCAGAATTGCCGCCATCGAAGCCGCTTGCCCCATGCAGATTGTGACTATGTCCGGCCTGATGAAGTGCATTGTGTCGTAGATGGCGAGTCCTGCTGTAATCGACCCTCCGGGGCTGTTGATATAGATGGATATCTCCCGGTCAGGGTCTTCGGATTCCAGATATAGCAACTCCGCCACGACTATGTTTGCCACGGCTTCGTCGATGTCACTCCCGAGAAAGATGATGTGTTCTTTCAGCAGCCTGGAGTAAATATCGTAGTGGCGCTCGCCTCTGCCCGTTGTCTCGACGACTGTCGGTATTAGAACCATTTAGTCCTTGATGCGTGATGCGTGATGCGTGATCCGTGATTCTCTCACGCGTCACGCATCACGCATCACTCTAGAATCTCAACACCGCTCCGATGCCCGCTTCCGCCAGCTTAACCGCCGCTTCGCCGGACACCAATTGAACCTTGCCTCCCATATCGAGCACCCGGTGCGAAGCGCGGTTGATCAAGTCCGGCGCTGCCTCGAGCTTCCCTCCGCAGAACGAGCACTTTTCATCTCCATCCGCGACCAGCACGTGACACGCGCCGCATTCTTTTCCCGCGAGCCGGAAATCTCGCGCGACCACCAGCCGGTACACTCTTCCCTCGTTGACGGCCTCTAAAGTATTCCGGACGCCGAGTACCGCCCGTTCACCTTTCATCGCGGCGGTGATCATCGAGTCCACAATCTTGGCTTCATCCTGGTTCTCGGCCTTTTCCTGCACAGCCCTCAATTCGCTGATTAGCCGGTCGTGGCTCGCATCCACCGGCGCGGAGATTGTGCCGATGATCATTTGTTGGATCCGCTTGGGGAGGGCGCCTGTAAACACTGAGGTCGCCTCCACCGGCCCGCCTATTACGATTCTTTTCAGCTTCATCCGATCGATGACTGACGCCAACTCGTCGGCGACTCGTTTCGCATGAGACTGCACGTGATTCGTGTGATCTCGTTCCATCTGCCCCTGCGACCAGATGTGATCCGTGCCCGTGGTTGCATGCTTATTAGGCACATCAGACATGATTTCGGCCTGCTTTTCCATACCTGCGGCGTCGACAGCCAGAATGCGAGCGTGATGTTTGTCTATCAATACGACGCCGAAGCGGTCGTGCTCTTCAACAACCTCGAGTAAGGGGCGGACCCAGGGTTTGGGCGACCATCTGAGTCCGGTCGGCAATTCGACCTGAAGATCGCGCTGCCACCAGAAGTCATGCTTCGAATCACTGAACACAACCAGCGCTTTCCCCTTCGGCACGTAGTCGCTGAGAAAATGGCGAACGCGCTGGCACTCGGTTTCAAACCTTTGCTTGCTCTCCTCGTGCGAGTTCTCGTCCTCGGCGACCTGCCGAAACAGGCCGTCGACTCTTGTTTCGAACCCGCGATTTAGGTTCGCGGCGTCCGATTGGTCCACGTTTAGGTAGAGGCTAAGAATGAATGAATCATTGCCGGACGGATAGTGTTGCAACTGGCGTACGTCGTCGCGCGAGATCATACCCTTCCTCCTTGTCCCTCGCCGGTTGATTGGTTGTGCCCGCGCCGAACAGCGCTTGGACACTCTAGAGCAGTATTTGCGGAGTCTGCAGGGAGCGTCCAGCCCCTGGGGAGATTTCTTCCGCCGAGATCGGTCTACCATCCTCAAGATCAGCATCGGGATCATCCTCGGCCAGAAGAAAGAATTCCGCGGTCCCTTCATTACCGAGTCCCTTCCCGATTCTGTTGAGCAAAGAGCGAGTCAATGCCGTGGCGACATAAGTCATAAGCTCCGGGTTGCGCTCCTTATAGCGAGCCAGGACCTCCTCATTGGACCAGACAGGTATGCCCAGCCTCCCGCTTATCTCTTCGGTGAAAAGGTCGCCGTTCGCACGCCGCATCACGAACATCTCGCTCATATCGATTTCACTCCGTTCGTCCAAGGCCCCGCGTTCAAGGGCCCGCGTTCAAGGGCATGATAGCACAGCGAGACTATCCGCCCGAACGTCTTACAACCAACTCTCTAATGTGTCGCCTCCGCCTCAGCCGCGAGCGGGCCGAGTGAAAATGATATCGCCCCGCCGGAGACGTCGGCCCGCAGGACCGAGTTGTCCTTCACATCGCCCTTCAGGATCAATCTGGACAGCGGCGTCTCGATCTCACGCTGGATCGCGCGCTTTAAAGGGCGCGCGCCGTACACCGGATCGTAACCCGCCAAAGCAAGATGCGTCTTCGCTTCATCCGTGAGTTCGAGGGTGATCCTTCGCTCTGCCAACCGTGTGCGTAACCGATCCAGTTGTATGTCGACGATCTTCTTCAAGTCTTCTTCGGTAAGCGAGTGAAACACGATGATCTCATCCACCCGATTCAGAAACTCGGGCCTGAAATGATGCCGCAATGCGTCGAGCACACCCTCCTTCATTCGTTCGTACTGATCGCCGCCAGGCTGCCCGCGATACTCCAGTATCAAGTGGCTGCCGATGTTGCTGGTCATGATGATGATCGTGTTCTTGAAGTTGACGACCCGGCCTTGGCCATCGGTCAGCCGCCCATCGTCGAGTATCTGAAGCAGCACGTTGAACACATCATGATGCGCCTTCTCGATCTCATCGAACAACACGACCGAGTAAGGCCGCCGCCGCACAGTCTCCGTCAACTGGCCTCCTTCCTCGTAGCCGATATAACCAGGCGGCGCCCCGATCAATCGGGCGACGGTGTGCTTCTCCTGATACTCGGACATATCAATGCGGATCATTGCGTGCTCGTCATCGAACAGAAACACGGCGAGTGCGCGAGCCAGCTCGGTCTTACCGACGCCCGTCGGTCCGAGGAAGATGAACGAACCGATCGGCCGATTGGGATCCTTGAGCCCCGAGCGCGCGCGAATTACGGCGTCGGCGACCGCACTGACGGCTTCGTCCTGCCCCACCACTCGTTTGTGCAAATGCTCTTCCAGCGAGAGCAGCTTTTGAAGCTCGCCCTCGAGCAGCTTGGAGACCGGAATGTGGGTCCATCGGCTAACGACTTCGGCGATGTCTTCTTCGTCGACCTCCTCCTTGAGCAGCCTGGTGCGATTGTGCTGCTGATCGAGACCATCTTCGTACTCGCGCAGTTGCTTTTCGAGCTGAATCAGCTTGCCGTACTGCAGCTCGGCCGCGCGGTTGAGGTCGTACTCGCGCTGAGCTTGCTCGATTGCCAACTTCGTCTGCTCGATTTCTTCGCGAATCGAGCGAATCTTCTGGACCGCTTCTTTCTCGGCTTGCCACTGCGCCTGGAGCTGATCGGCGTTTGCTCGCAAGTCGGCAAGTTCCTTCTCGAGTTTCTCGAGCCGGTGACGCGACGCCGCGTCGGTTTCCTTCTTCAACGCCTCGCGCTCGATCTCGAGCTGCATCACGCGCCGGAGGATTTCATCGAGTTCAGCCGGCATTGAGTCGATTTCGGTCCTGAGCTTGGCAGCCGCCTCGTCTACAAGATCGATCGCTTTGTCCGGCAAGAAGCGGTCCGAGATGTACCTGTGCGAGAGAACCGCCGCGGCGACCAGCGCCGAGTCCTTGATGCGAACGCCGTGATGCACTTCGTAGCGCTCTCTCAAGCCTCGCAGAATCGAAATCGTGTCTTCGACCGTCGGCTGGTCCACAGTCACCGGCTGAAAGCGCCGCTCGAGCGCCGCGTCCTTCTCCACGTGCTTGCGATACTCATCAAGCGTCGTCGCCCCGATGCAATGCAACTCCCCGCGCGCGAGCATCGGCTTCAACAGGTTCGCCGCGTCGACGGCGCCCTCGGCCGCGCCTGCGCCGACGATCGTGTGCATCTCGTCGATGAACAGAATAATCTCGCCTTCAGAAGCTTGGATTTCTTTCAAGACTGCTTTGAGCCGTTCTTCAAACTCTCCGCGATACTTCGCTCCGGCGACCAGCGCGCCCATGTCGAGTGCGACGATCCGCTTGTTCTTCAAAGTCTCGGGCACATCGCCCCGAACGATTCGCTGTGCGAGCCCTTCGACGATAGCCGTTTTGCCGACGCCCGGTTCGCCGATCAGCACAGGATTGTTCTTGGTCCGGCGCGAGAGCACCTGGATGACTCGCCGTATTTCGTCGTCGCGGCCGATCACCGGATCGAGCTTCCCCGCGGCAGCCATCTTGGTGAGATCGCGGCCATAGCGTTCGAGAGCTTCATAGGTGGCTTCGGGATTCTGCGAAGTGACTCGCTGGTGGCCGCGCACTTCCATCAGCGCTTTTTCGATTCGATCGCGAGTCGCTCCCGCCGTCTTAAGAGCGCGCGCTGCTGGCCCGCCGTCGTCAATCACGGCTAGCAGTAAGTGTTCGACGCTTACGTATTCGTCCTTCAGCTTCTTTGCTTCGTCCTCGGCGGCCACGAAGACTTTGTTCAAACGAGAGGTTACATAGACCTGATCGACCGGACCTGAAGGACCGGTAACCTTGGGTAACTTGGCGATCTCGCGTTCGACCGCTGCTTTCAAGGTTTCGACATTTACGCCTGCCCGCGTAAGAACCGACGGCACGAGGCCACCCTGCTGATCAAGCAAAGCGCAGAGCAGGTGCTCAACCTCGATCTGTTGATTGCTGTATCGGGTCGCAAGCGTCTGAGCCCCGCGAACCGCTTCCTGTGCCTTCTCGGTAAATCGATTGATATCCATTGCTATCTCCGCTCGTGATTCGTGATGCGTCATGCGTGATGCGTGACCGGAACTCTCCTTCGATTTGCTAGTCACAACACGAATCACGCATCACGAATCACAAATCACGAATCACAAATCACGCATCACGAATCACGAATCACGAAACACGTATCACTTTTCCCATCCCGCCCTCGGGTTGAAATTACTGGCCCCGCCCAACTCTCGATAGAGTTGTTTCTCACGTTCAGTCGGGTGAGCCGGCACAACAACCTTCAACCTTACATACTGGTCGCCTCGCCCACCGCCCCGCTTGTTCAATCCCTGGCCTCTAAGTCTGAGCCGCTGACCACCCTGAGCGCCGGGTGGTATCTTCACCTCCGCTTTTCCCTCAATCGTCGGAACCGCGATCGTCGCTCCCAGCACAGCCTCCCAGGGCGAAATTGGAGCTTCAGCGGTGAGGTCATCCCCGGAAACCGTGAAGACCGGGTGAGGCTTGATCTTCAGCTTTATGAACAAATCACCGGCCGCCCCTCCGCTTGCGCTCTGCGCCTGCTTTCCGACTTTTATCACCGAACCCTCTCGCGCGGCGGGTGGAATGTTCACGTCGATAGTCCTGGGGCTCAAGACCTGCCCCGCGCCTCGGCACGTCGAACACACGACGCCGGAAGGAGTATCAGTTCCACCGCAAGCCGGACACGGCCGCGCACCCTGAAGCGTGATCCTGTGCCGTCCACCTCTGTGAGCATCCTCGAGCGAGATTTCCATCTCGGCTTCAGCGTCCTGACTTCGACCGCTTCTGGTGCGCGCGCCGCGGCGCCGGTGGTCCTCCTGGCCAGGCGATTTCGCGCCGCCAAAAAACGTTTCAAAGAATTCGCTGAAGCCGCCTCCGCCGAAGATGCCTCCCACGTCATCGACTTGCACGTTGACCCGTCCCCATTCGGGCGGGGGCGTGAACTCGGCGCCATTCTTCCAGTTGGGACCGAGTTGATCATAACGCTTGCGCTTCTCGGGGTCAGACAGAACTTCGTTGGCCTCGTTAATCTCCTTGAACTTGTCTTCGGCCACTCGGTCACCCGGGTTCACATCCGGATGGTGTTTGCGTGCAAGCTTCCGATACGCCTGACGGATATGCGCGTCACTTGCGTCTCGCTTCACCCCCAGCACTTCGTAGTAGTCTTTAAACCTGACCGCCATTAAGTTCGGTTCCGCCAGTCGACACGCCTGAAAAATCTGCGATAGAAGCAGCATAAAATATGAGCGTGGAGCTGTCAAGTTTAATCATTTGGGAGGTGCTTTCCTTTAGTTCTTGTCGGGTCTTGATGTGAGCCTAACCCCGCGAATGCTGCAACCGTCCAGTGTTGATCCGACAGAGATAATTTCAATTGATGGTATTTCTAGCGGAAGCACCGACGCAGTTCCTCAAGGAAAGAAGGTGATAGAGGTGGTGGCCGGGGGGAAGGTCAGTGTGGATTATCGTTTCGCCAATATTAACGGCGGGCCGCATTACCCGTGGCACCGCCGCGATTCTCATCAACACTTGACCCGAAGTAGCTTCGCTTAGCTAAAAGGCTCGTCGCGACTCCTGTTCATGTCCAGCATTGCTGATCTAGCGCAAGGTGATCTTTCGTATTGCGAAGTTTTCGTAGTCCGCAACGTATAGAACCCCGCGCTGGATGTCGATTGCGAGACCTCGAGGCTGGTTGAACCCTGCATCAACGCCGGGGCCATCGCGAAGCTTTATGCTCAGTCCCCCGGCGAGAGTTGTGACATTGCCCGCTGAATCAATGCGACGAATGTCGCTGGCCCCGAACTCGGACACATAGAGCACACCATCCGAATCGAGCGCGAGCCCGATCGGCTGAAAGAACACCGCCAGTCCGCCCGGGCCGTTCACCAAATCACTGTCTCCCCCGCCTGCGACAGTGCTCACTCGCCTGTTCACAAGATCGATGCGGCGAACACGTCCGTTGTTCGTGTCAGTCACGAACAGGAAGTTGCCGTCGGCCGAGAGTGCTAGAGCTGTAGGCGTGTTGAATCGCGCCTTTCCGGCCGCTCCGTCCGAGAATCCGGGAACTCCGTTGCCCGCTATGGTTTCAACCAGAGATTGCCCGCCGCTTTGCGTGATCCGCCGGATGGCGTGGTTGCCAGCGTCGGCTATGTAGATCGCTCCATTGGGCGCAATCACAATGTCGTCCGGCAATCGGAACCCGGAGTCAAGCAACCCGGCGTCCCTGTAGCTGGCGAGGCCCTGGCGAGTGCTGTTCAAGCGGTTCTGTCTGTTTTCAATAGTAAGATCGTTGAACAAGCCGGCGAACGTACTGACCGTTATGCCGGCTCCGGACCTTTCGATCCGGCGCACAACGCAGTTTCCGTTCTCGGTTACGTATACGGTTCCATCACCGGCAACCGCCACGCCGTTCGGGAACGAGAACGTGGGCAGTTTCCCTAATGCGTTTCCGGAATCGTTGTAACCCTCCTCGCCGGTTCCCGCGAAAGTGCATGTTTGACGCGTGTTTGTGTCGACCGTTCGGATTGCATGGTTCTGCTGATCGGTAATGTACAGCAGACCATCGGGGCCGAGGGCAAGTCGCCTGGGACGCAAGAATCTGGCATCGTCGCCACTCACGCATCCCGGATCAAAGCCTCCTTTGCCCGTGCCTGCGAGAGTCGAGACGGTTACATCCGGTACCACCTCGAAAGTAACGATGACCGTCGCATTCCCATCTTTATCAATCACCTGAACAGTGTGCGAGCCCACCGCCGCGTTGGGCTCTATCGCCACGGTGAGCCGGCTTCGAGTGATGGCCCGAATGAACGCGTCCTGGCCATCTACCTTTGCAGTAACCTTCTTGTCAAAGTTGGCGCCGATGATGTCAATTGAACGCCTCTCTTCTCCATCCCGAAATCGAAAAGGCGCCAGAGTAAAAATGAACGGGCCTGTCGTCGGAGTAACCGGGATAATAGTATCCTGAGACTGGACTCCCTCTTGCTCCACGCGCAATACCAACCGGTCGGGTTGGCTCCTGAGACTGCCGGGGATTGTTGCTTCCAGCCGGTCATTCTTGCCGACGGTGGTCACTAGTTCCATGTCATTTAGGATTATTGTCGCGCCGGGCTTGAAATTTCCGGTCACAATCAGCGGGACATCCTCCGTTCCAACCTCCAGCGCGGCGGGATCCACCTCGAATATTTTCACCGGCTTCGGAACGACGAAGAACAGCTCAGTGTTGGATAGATTTCCATCCTTGTCTACAAGCGTTATCGGGATTGCCGCGGGATCGTTGACGAAGTCCTCCGAGATCTCAATCTGAAAGCCGTTTGGTACTTCCGTCGTCGCCGTGCCCCGGCCCCAAACCAGGATACCTCCCTTCTCTAACGATTCGGCCAGAACTGTAGGAAGGAATATGAGTCCCGAATCTTCCTCCGCGGCGTTGCCGTCGAGCCGAATCTGCAGGTTCGGATCTTGAGCTTTAACGGTGAGCGTCGCGGTAGGGCTGGTCGTGCCATCCGGATTTAGCGCCTGCACGGTGTGCGTGCCCGGCGACGCAATCAATGACGCGTCCACTTCGGCTAACAACACCTTGCCTTTTTTGCTCACTCGCGGTGAGGCCAGCGCGACACCATCGAACAAAACATTCGCCCCGCTTACAAAGCGGCGGCCGTCCAATCGCATCGTGAATGTTCGCGTTCCTGCTGTTATGACGGTAGGGTGAACTCTCTTAAGTTCCAAGGCGGCCCCTTGCGCCCGAACTGTCCAAACCTCGGATACACTGGATAGAAATCCCCACGACGACACCAAAACCACTGCCAGCAAATATGTGACTGCCTTCCTCATTCCGATAGTACTCCTCTTATCAGTATTAGACCCGGGACCGCGGCGCGCCCTCGACGAGCGATCATTTTCTTGTGCGAGTAAAAATTATACCCGGCGTTTTGAACGTTTCACAAGATGAAGTAACATCCGAGGTTACGACCGACGACCTCGCTTGTCGGAAATTTTCAGAGGAGGACGCAAAGGTGAAGGTAAAACGTCTTGGCCGGACCGGGCTTAAGGTGACCGAAGTATGCCTTGGAACCATGACCTTCGGTTACCAATGCGACGAGCTGACTTCATTCAAGATCATGGACGCGGCCGCCGAAGGCGGAGTTAACTTCATCGACACAGCCGATGTGTACCCAATTCCCGTGTCTTTGGAGATCGCCGGCAGAACTGAAGAAATCGTCGGCCGATGGCTTCGAGGCAGGCGCGACGATTTCGTGCTCGCGACCAAATGCAGGATGCAGATGGGCGCTGGCCCAAACGATACCGGGCTCTCGCGCAAGCACGTGCTGGCGGCGATCGAGGCGAGCCTGCGCAGGTTGGGTACCGACTACGTTGATCTCTATCAAGTGCACGCGCCTGACCCGGACACACCCATTGATGAAACTCTCGGCGCGCTCGACTCGATCGTCCAAAGCGGCAAGGCTCGCTACATCGGCTGCTCGAACTTCGGCGCCTGGCAGTTGGCCAAGGCCTTATGGACGAGCGATCGCCTTCGCTTTGCCAGATTCGATTCGGTTCAGCCTCGATACAATCTTCTGTTTCGGGAGATCGAGCACGAGTTGTTCCCGCTGTGCGAAGAAGAGGGAGTCGGCGTTATTGTTTACAATCCGCTGGCCGGTGGGTTTCTGACAGCAAAGCATCGGCGCGACGCGGCACCCGCCGAAAACACGCGCTTCGCGGTCGCGGGGAAGCTCTACCTGGACCGCTACTGGAACGAGGCGTGTTTTGGAGCGGTCGAGCGGCTGCGAGCGTTTTTTGAAGCGCGCGCAAAATCGCTGACGCATGCAGCGCTCGCGTGGGTGCTAAAGCAGCGAGCCGTCACCTCGGCGATAGTCGGTGCAACCAGCGCCGGCCAGCTACGCGACACGCTTGGCGGTGTCGGGCTTGAGCTCGACCGGGAGGAATTAGAACAGTGCGACAGCGTTTGGTACGAGCTGCCACGCGCTCGCGATCCGCGAATCGCTTTGAGGTGATGGGTGAAACTCGAGGTCGCTGATAGAATGTCGATCGAATTAATAGTGACGCGGCATCGAGACGAATCAAGCAAGAGCGGATAGCGGAGGGAGACAGAGATTGTTCAAGGTCGCGCTTGTCGGAACGCATGGCGTAAACAAAACAACTATCGCCTACGAGCTCGCTGGAGTGCTCAAACGCAAAGGCCGAAAGGTAGAATTGCTGACCGAGATAGCTCGCGAGTGTCCGTTTCCCCTAAACGAACAGGCGACTCGCGAGGCTTATCAATGGATCATAGCGCGACAGGTGCAGCTCGAAATCGAGAAGGCTCCGCGAGCCGATGTGCTTGTATGCGACCGCTCGGTGCTCGATAACTTTGCCTATTATGCGAGGCGCTACGGAACCAAAGGCGAGGAGGCCGAAGCCCTGGGAATGTATTGCCGCTCCTGGATGCGGACCTATGATTTGCTGATAAGGCTTCCAGTCACCGAAGCGCTGGCTCCCGACGGATTCCGCTCAACAGACGCGGAGTTTCAGCGAGAGATTGATGTGCTGTGCGATGAACTGTTCGAGAGCGCTTACACCCAGACGACCCGCCCCGTTTACATTCGAAGCTCACTGTCGGCAAGCGAAATCGCCGAGTCTGTTTTGGCACGATAGAAGGGAGCACGGCCGTCTCGCCGCGCTGGCCGCCGGTTGGGGGTGCGGGCGGGCGCTCCCGGGTTAACGCCGCCTGCCCTGTCGTGCTAGCGTGGAGCACCCATGACGATCAACGAAGCGATCAAGAAAGTTGTCGACCGCGTTGACCTCAGCTCCGAAGAGGCTGAGGCCGTGCTCGAACAAATAATGACCGGGCAGTGCACCGACGCCCAGATCGCTTCGCTGCTGACCGCGCTCAGAATGAAAGGGGAGACCGTCGAGGAGCTGACCGGCTTCGCCAGAGTGATGCGCCGAAAAGCCGCGCGCGTCCAACCCCTCACAACCGTTAGCGCCGAGATCGGGGGAACGGACCGCGAGGCCCTGATCGACACCTGCGGCACAGGCGGCGACGTCAGCGGCAGCTTCAACGTTTCGACCGCCGCGGCGTTCGTTGCCGCGGGCGCCGGCGTTCGAGTTGCGAAACACGGCAATCGATCCGTGTCGTCTCAATGTGGGAGCGCCGACGTGGTCGAAGCGCTCGGCGTCAGAATCGAGCTTCAACCTGATCAAATCGCGCGCTGCATCGACGAAGTGGGAATTGGCTTTCTTCACGCGCCGCTGCTTCACGACGCAATGAAGTACGTGGCCATCGCCCGCCGGCAGATGGGCATTCGAACGATCTTCAACATGCTCGGGCCGCTAACGAACCCGGCCGGCGCGAATACCCAGGTTGTGGGAGTTTACGCCGCCCACTTGACGGAATTGCTCGCCCGCGTGCTGGGCGAACTCGGCAGCTCGCGGGCGCTTGTGGTCCACGGCAGCGACGGTCTGGACGAGATAACGATAACCGGGGAGAGCAAGATAACCGAGTTGAGAAACGGTGAGCCAAATACTTACTCCGTCGCGCCTGAAGACTTCGGTCTGTCGCGAGCAACGCTGGCAGAGATTCAAGGTGGCGACGCTCGCCAGAACAGCCAGATTATTCTCGAGGTGCTGCGAGGAGGGCGAGGACCCAAACGCGACATAGTCCTGCTGAACGCGGCCGCGGCTTTCGTTGCAAGCAGCAGAGTGAGTGATCTAAAAGCAGGAGTAGCCGTAGCGGCTGAATCGATCGACAACGGAAGTGCGCTTAACAAGCTACAGCAGTTGATTGCGTTTACTAACCAGGCAGGCTAACAGCGAGCAGCCGGTGCAACTCTGTCTTCACCCTCGTCCAAACAGCAACCATCTCTTTTTCTTCTGAGGAACCGTGGTAGTCGGGCGCGATGGAATGGGCCTCCCATCGACTACCGCAGCCGGGTTGTCTCCGGCTATCGCGCGAGCATACTCCTCGCCGACGATCTGCGCGGTCGCAGCTACTGCCGCCGACATCCCCGGTAGCCTGTTGCGCGTGTTGTGACAGTCGCTGGCGATGAAGTGTATGAGCCCGTTCTCGAGCATCACGCGGGCCGTTTGTTGGACCCTCTTCCCGAAGTTACCCATGATGGATCCGGTATCCATCTGTCCGAGCACTCCCATCGAAACCAATTCGTAAAAACGCTCTGGCTCGGTCATCAGCATAAGGTTGCGCTCAGGGTGCGCGATGATCGGCGTTATCTGATTGCTCATAAGCTCAAACAGCGGGCGCTCGCTTCCTGGCGGCACGACGGCGTGGGGGAACTCGACCAGCACGTAAGGCCCCCCGGCAATCGTCGGCGCACTGCGTGTCTCGCAGATCTGCTTCACTAGCGCGTGTGTAAAGCGAAGCTCGCAACCCAGGACTATTTTCGGCTTGTTATCCAGTTGGCGATTCAGTTCATCAACCTTTTCCCGCAGGAAGGCAGGATCGTGCGTGGTATGAACTCCATCGTGCGTGTGCGGTGTTGCAACCATCACAGCTACGCCGTCATCCGCCGATGCCCGGCACATCTCGATCGATTCATTGAGACTGTGCGAGCCATCGTCTACCTCAGGCAAGATGTGACTGTGAATATCGACCATCGTAAGGACTCTCTTCATACTACGATAGAAAGCGAGCCTCCACAAACCGGCAAGATATCACTGATATCACCCGCCTTATCGCCGCCGGCGAACGCGCTCACGAGAGCCCGGCGACACCAAGACCGGCAAGATATGCGTAAGTAAGGTGCGTGACTCGAAGCAAGTGCGGGCTGGAAAAGGTGGATTGGCGAGCAGACAGGCAGTGCGTTGCTTCCGATGGGCGCGCTGGATTCGACCGTAATTTCCGACGACTATCGCCTGGCCTGGGAGCGCAGGCCTCCCTTGCCTGCTTCTCCCCGACATGCGGGTAATTAGTCGAGGACGGCCCGGTTAGTTTTAGGCGTTGCGCTCAGCCGCGCATCGCGGTGGTTAGCGACGGGTCTCCCAGATGACGCCGCCGCATACTCCTGGATGTTTCATAGCGCTTTGCTCCTTTCATCAACCAACCTGTCATCGCGACGTGACTACGCAGTCCGCGCTTTGATCAGGTGAAATGTCTCGCTCGATGAACATACAAAGCCGATGCCGGAAATTAGATAGAAGGGTCTGCATCCTTAACTCACTCTTAAGTCGACGCTTATGGCGAGCACGTCAGGTTCGCATCGAAGCTTCGCGGAAGATGATTCGGTCAGTCTGATTCGCAGGTTCGGTCAGATTGATCTAAGTCTGTCGGGGATCAAGTGCGATTCGCTGGGGTTAAGGAATCGCGGATCTTGTTTCGAGGGTCAGATCGGCGACGATCTGATCGTGGTCGGACAGCGGCAATCCTTCGTGCATAAGACCAGGCACCGTTTGAGCGTTCACACTCGCCGTGCCGGTTTGTTCGTCGATGACCTCACCGGCGCTGAGCGCTCTGAGTCCGCGTCCCGCCAGCCAGTCCAGGCGAAACTCGAGCAGCAGACCTTCGGGTCCAACTCGACGATTGACCCACCACTTCATCGGGCGAGGCAATCCGGCGGGATCATCAAGGTTTGAAACTATCGTGCGGCTTGTTGCGCTGCGATCGTTGAAGCCTTGGGTCTCGTATCCGAATCTCGTGAGCTCACGGATGGCGGGTTCTCTTATCTCGGGGTGACTCAGCCGTTGACGCAGGCAATCCCGATTGCTGTTGAGAATCGTCGCCGTGTTCTTCATCGCGCGAAGCCTGGTGCCTCGCGCGAAAGTGTGTGTGTTCAGGTCTCCGCCGACTATGGCCGCGCGATTTCGGGGTTGCTCTTCGAGCCGGGCGTCCAATGCCTCGAGCATCGCCCGCATCTGTCTTGCTCGGCAGCGCGGTGTGTTCACCACGTCGAGGTGAGTGTTGCCCACGGCGAAGCTTGTTCCGGCAATCTCGATATCGATCAAGATTCCGATTCGGCCGCCGAGTCGTCTTTCTTTGCTCTCGAAATTGTTCTCGCACCGCGGAAGGCGAACTATCTGAGGCCTCCAGAATGTATGCCTGGTCAGTATCGCGTTGCCATGAAGCGACGCCGTGTTCTCGCCGGCGAGGTTCAGTTCATCACCGACTCCTTTCGTCAGCTCGAGATACTCAACGCCGAAAACCGTGTGAAATGAGAGCGCGCGGCCCAGTTCCAGCGCTACGTTCAAGTTGCCCGACCGCAGCATTCCTTCATCCAGTTCATTGATCAAGAGCAAATCCGCGAACCGAAGCACCGGATGAGTCTTCAGGACTTCGATTATTCCTTCGAGCCGCGTGCCGCGTTCGACGTTCCACTCGACCACCCTTAGGAACGAGCGCAGCTTCGGCTTGAGGTCGCTCGCACGGCTGACCCTCGGCTCGTCGAGCAAGCGCTTCAGCTCGGCCTGGTGCTGTCGATAGAACTCCGAGCGCCGAAGCTCATCGAAAGTGGTAAAGCGGCATAGCTCGGCTACAAGATGTTGATTGCTTGAAGAGATGTTTTGAGGAGTCCCTTTGTCTGTCACCTGAGCGCATCCGAGCATAAGCGATGGTTTGAAGTCATTGAAGATAGCTTGAAGGAGCAGTGGTGTCCAACTCTCGGTGTCCAACTCCTTTGGGCGAAGCAACCGGCGATTGCTACACGCACTCTAATGCGCTGCGCGTTTCACATCGTTTTTGGTATGCTCTCGAAACCCAAGAGCTAACCCGCCCTGGTGGGAGTTCCGATGGACAATGTGTCGACCTCAACCCCCAAGTCTATCTATCGGCAGATAGAATTCTACGCCTTCTGCGTCATTAGCTTCGCGGCCAAGTCGTTGTTGTTGATCGCGCTTCCATATCGCGAGTGGCAGGTGAACACGGTTTACACTTGCGCGCTGTTGCTATTCTTCTATTGCTACTTCAGATTTCGACAGGGCTTGCGAGCGCCATTTTTCGTAATCTTGTCACTCGGCGCGGCGGTGGCTGTGGATATATTGGGCAACAAGCTCGGATTGTACGGACACCCATTCGGGCCGCTTCGTGACTACGACGAGTTCGCGCACTTTGCCGGCTCGGGCTTCTCGGCGCTCGCAGCTTTCTGGCTCCTGCGAGCGGGTACGCGAGGGATGGGCTTCAGACTCTCGAGCGGCCTGCTCGGATTCCTTGCTACCTCGGTCGCCTTCACCTATTGCGGCTGGTACGAGATTCTCGAGTTGTGGGATGAGTATTATTGGAGTCACTTCGAACGCATTCATTGGTGGTACGACACGGCGAATGATCTCTTCTACGATTTCCTCGGGGTCATCGTCTTTATCGCGGCGGCGGCTTTGTTTTTTGGGGCGAAGGAGCGCGCTGCAAGGCAAGCAGACGACAGGCTGATTCCTGTGCGGCTGGCGAATCTATTTTCGACGTTGCCGCGGGACCTGCTCGCGTTTTTGGTAACCACTACGGTGTTCGGTCTCTGCGCCTGGTTTGAGATTCTCAGGATGTTCGACCAGCAATGGTTCGGCAGGATTCACCTGGTTGGGAACCGCGACACGGCAATCAATCTCGAGTGGGAGTTAGCGGGGTCCATAGTGCTGGGCATCGTGCTATCGACGCTATCCAAGCGCGCGGCTTTGAGGAAAGCTTCGGCGGCCTGACGGTCTAAATCGCTGTTGCAAGGGCGAAGCGAGTTGATCGCTCCGCCCTTTTTGCGCTTGTCCACAGGCTGGTGCGCACCTCGGTAACATCCGTTCAGCAATCACGCGTCAAAGTACATCGAGAACTCGATCGGGTGCGGACGCATCCGAACCGGGTTGATCTCGTGCCCGCGTTTGTAATCGACCCAGCGCTCGATCAAGCCTTCGCTGAACACGTCGTTCGCAAGCAGGAAGTCGTAGTCGCTCTCGAGCGCTTGCAGGCTCTCCTCTAGCGAGCCCGGCATCGATGGAACATCCTTCAGCTCTTCAGGCGACAGATCGTAAATGTCTTTGTCGAGCGGCGGGCCCGGATCGATTCGATTCTGAATCCCATCAAGGCCTGCCATCAGCATCGCCGAGAACGCCAGATAAGCATTGCACGATGGATCGGGCGGGCGGAACTCCAGCCGCTTCGCTTTCGGGCTCTGCGAGTACATCGGTATGCGCACGGCGGCCGAACGGTTCCGGCTCGAATAAGCCAGGTTGACCGGAGCTTCAAACCCCGGCACCAGCCGCTTGTAGCTGTTCGTTGTAGGCGCGGCGAACGCCGCAATCGCGCGAGCGTGTTTCAGCAATCCGCCGATGTAGTGAAGCGCCATCTCCGATATGCCGGCATAGCGGTCGCCGGCAAACAACGGTTTGCCGTCCTTCCAGATCGACTGATGGCAGTGCATGCCGTTGCCGTTGTCGCCGTAGATCGGCTTGGGCATGAACGTCGCCGCTTTGCCGGCAGCGAGCGCAGCATTCTTCACAGTGTATTTGAAGACCATCAGATTGTCGGCGGTCGTCAGTGTGAATCTGACGTCCACAAATTCGACCCCGTGCTCGGCCGCGAACTTCAATGCAGCTTCTGAGCTCATAGGTCCTCCGTATGTAGCGTAGACTGTCCAGTCTGCGCGTGCTTGCGAGTTGAGCCCGACCCAGGACATGCGCAGACTGGACAGTCTACGCTACCCTTTTTCGTTTCGGGCTACCGTTGCCTTTTGTTTGTGTTTGTTTGCCAAAAAGAGCGCGGCGGCCAGCTTACCAATTTCGGGGTACTGGTTTCGGTTTTAGATTGCGGGGGCTATCCAATCCAAAACCTGCAACCCAAAATTGGTAGGCTGACCGCCGTGTCACGTACCCTTTTACTCCAATGATTCGGATTTGTAAAATCTATTCTTTCTATGCTAGCTATAACGTTTGGTTATCCGTGCAAGAGGTCGCTCGATATGGAGTTATGGCAACTTGAAGTGTTCACGGCGGTGGCCGGCGAGAAGAGTTTTTCGCGAGCCGGTCAGAAGCTGGGGCGCACGCAGCCGGCTATAAGCTCTACGATCAAGCTTCTCGAAGGGGAGTTGGGCGAGCCGCTTTTCGACCGAATGGGCAAGACCATTCGGCTCACCTCCGCAGGCGAGTTGCTTTCCGAGTATGCGAAGCGATTGCTCAGGCTTCGAGAAGAAGCCGTGCTGGCGATTGGAGAACTGCAGGGCTTGAATCGCGGAACGTTGCGCCTTGGCGCGAACGAGACGACTTGTCTTTACCTGCTGCCGGAAGTTCTGTCCGCGTTCACCCAGGCCTACCCGCAGGTGCAGGTCGACATCCATCGCGCGATCACTCGCTCTATCAGCGAAAGAGTCGTTGACGGCTCGCTGGATTTCGGAATAGTGACGCTGCCGATCAAGAACGCGCGGCTCCAGGTGATGACGATTCACAAGGACGAGCTGGCCTTGATAGTCGGTCCATCGCATCGGCTTTGGGCGAGACGCTCAGTGCAGATGCGCGAGCTTGAAGGCGAACCGTTCATTCTTCATCGTGTCGGCACGACCACGCGCGAGCGATTGGTGAAACACTTCGGCGAGGGCGGGGTGAAGATCAAAGTCACGATGGAGCTTGCGTCGATCGAGACCATCAAACGATTCGTGTCGATTGGTATGGGGATCTCGATTGCCCCGCGGTTGTGCATCTCCAAGGAGATCGAGGAAGGCACCCTGCGAGCGCTCACGATTCGCGACGCGCGGTTCCAGCGAAAACTCGGATTGATCTACAACAAGGACCGATATCAATCGCAAGCCGCTCGCGCGTTCCTCGAAATCATCTCGGCTAAGCAATCGACCCCGAAGGCGAAAGGAAAGGCTTCGAAAGAAACAGGCCCGTTTTTGATCGCTCGATAGGCGCCGTGACTTCAAAAGATCTGCCCGAGAGCCGCCTATACAAGTTGGCGGGGAACTACGGACAACGGAGATGCTGGTCTTTTCCGGCTGGTCCATAAAGAAAGGTCTGCACCATGCCTTCATATACCATCAATGTCAAACCTTCTTCCTCATTTTCATAAGATATTTCGGCTTCTATATGTCCCTTTTGGCCTTTCTTAAACTTACTTTCGTCTATTTTGAGGTCGGATAGCCGAGTATTTGGCTTTGGATAAACCGTTATCCATACGACCGTGCCAGGCGGGACATTCCAGATGCCTCGACCGCTCTTGCAGTCACCGGGCGAATAATTAAAGTGCACATTTACATCGTCCAAGTAGTACGAGCATAAGCTTTGAATGCAGTCACCCTTGTTAGCGGGAGGGCCTAGCAGCCGCTCAACGTCTGCGCGTGTTGAGTACAAGGGTACGATGCCACGCCATCCTTTAGCTTTTGAAGATCCATCCATAGAGAATCCCGAAGTGAGAAGTAAAAAGATTGCCATAACGCTCTTCATTTTATTCCTCGTATTGACAATATTTCCTTAGAATCTTATACCAAAATCCGCTAGCGAAAAACGGACAGTAACCCACTCCTTCTTCCGGCGTGCGGGCCTGCGGGACGTACCAGCTTAAGGGGGTGATCTTGAGAAGCCGGGGCGTACAATCAACGTTCGTTATGATGTAGACGCAACCGACGTGACATGGTTTTCTGGTGGCGCGCTCTGTTGTCTTCAGAGGTCATAACCCGCCGTTATCGGCACGACACCTGATCTGTGACGGTAACTGTGCTCTGGTTGATTCTTCAGTGTAGGGTCTAGCAGCGGATTCTTCCTATGCCCACTACGACCGTTCATAATGGAGCCAATCTGAATAGATCTATCAAATACCACTCTCCACCCTTTATTACTGCTTTCGTCGTTCGAGAACTCTCGACAATCTTTCCACCCTCTGATGTCTTAGCAAGACCATAAATGAGATAAACTTTGCCGTAAGTGTCGTCCTCGATTTCTGTAATACTTCTGGGCTTGAATTCAATCCAAGACTCCCTGAATCCTTCTTGGGTACGGACCCATTTGCCAAATTCCTGTTTGTTCCTTACAGGGAACATCTTAGCCGCAAGCTTCGGTAAGAATAGCTCATACTGCTTTTCGTATTGTTCTGTGCGACTATACTCCACGAATTGGTTTAACCTCTCTAGTAGACGCGTCCGGGAGGCTTCAGGCACATCGGAGAATATGGTGTCCTGGTCTTTAGCAGGACATCGTAGATGCTCATCCTTTGCAGTTGGTCCGTAATTAAAAGACATCACCGCGCCTTGCCACACCTCCATAGAGACTCCTTCTTCTTGGTTAATGTATAGCAGAGTGTCACCTATAGCTTTCCTCTTCTCGAACTTACTTTCATCTATATTGAGGTCGGATAGTCGCGGGCGTGGCTTGGAGTATACGGTAATCCAAGTAACCGTATCAAGCGGAACATCCCATGCCCCTCTACCACTGTTGCAATCGCCAGCTGAGTAATTAAAGTGCACGATAACATCATCCAAGTAGTACGAGCAAATGGAATGAACGCATTCTCGTTTATTTACATAGGTTCCCAACAATCGCTCTACGTCTGCGCGTGTGGAGTGCAAAGGTACAATGCCACGCCATCCCCGGACTCTTGAAGTGTCAGCCAAACAGTGCGTCAAGCTGAGAAGTAAGAAAACTGCCTTAGCGCTTGTCATTCTATCTCCTGTTAGCGACAATTCTTTGACAGGATTTTATTCCAAAATCCGCTTGTTGCCCACGGATCTTCCTTATCAGAGATACGATCATACTCATCTAACTCAGCTTGAGACAAACCACCAAGCTTGACGACAGCTCTTGCTAATTCGGGATCTGAATAACCTGATTGAGTCCCAGCGAGATGAATAGTCTCATGCAAAGCAGTGTGAACATATGACTCCTGAAGATTCTCCACCCCAAGATTGAAATACGTTTGAGGTGAGATAATAACCGTTGGAGGGGTGGCTCCTTGGACTCCTATGTTCCCTATGCTTCCAGCGACTGTACCGCCAGCACCTCGCCCACCGATTTGTAGAGGTCCTTCCGACAGAACATACCCTCCTCCTCCCGGACCGCTAATTGTATCAAAAAGGTCCAAAGCGTTATCAGAGTAGAAAGCCTTACCAGTATCTTTGGCCACTTGATTGATAAGGTTCTGTACAAAGTTACCGCACTCATTGTTTTTCTTCCGTAGTAGTTTGTCAAATCTTGCACGGAGATTGCTCGGAATCGGAGCTGTCTTCGGTGATGCGGCTCCCCCACCTCCACCCCGGCTGTCATTCCCCGATGATATGTCCTCACAGCGAGTGATGATAAAGGTTCCGATGAGCGCCCAGCCGTCTCCACCCATGTATAGGTAAATCTTCCCAGTGCCAACGACATTGCAGACGGGTACGCGGCCGTCGGGATCAAATACATTAATCGGATCATTACCTGCATAGGAATAGCGATTCAGGACCTGGGTCAGGCGGCACGGAGGCGCGACGGGATCAACCTGATTGAATCTCCCGACATTTTGCGCATAGTGCCTATTCACCGCATAGTCCGTGCCACCTTCACCGTCCCGCTCATAACTCGTGAGATGATGCTTCTCCTGCGTGCCGGTCTCTCCAAAGTCCTCCCCAAACGGCAAGTGAGCTTGACGCCCTAGCACGTTACCGCTCGCGTCCAGCACAACCCTCGTGCTCAGACGATCGCTAAGGTAATACCTCTCAGACCAGGCTCCCGTGCTGCTCGTCCGCTGACGGCTGTACACCATCCTCGCGCCCGCATAGACGTAGTCGACTCGCGCTGACTGCACTTGATAGGGCGGCTGCCCGTACCCCGGCAATGGTGTCGTCGCGTCGTGCTCGGCTATCACTTGCGAGCCCTGCCACACATAATGAGTCAAGCTTGATCCGACTGCCTTGCTCACTCGGCGATTCTGATGATCGTACTTGTACGAAGCTGTCGCTCCATTGTCCACGCTCACCAGCCGGTTCTCTGCGTCGTAGCTGTAGCTGTGTACTCCGTCGTTAGTGACATTGCCCGCCGCGTCATAGGCGGAGTTGTTCGGCTGGTAGGCCTCGATCTCAGTGACTCGGCTGTAACTGGCCAATGCGCTGGTTACTCGCACCCTGATCTGGTCGGTGGTGATGTTTGAGAAAGAGAACTTCCTCCACACCTTGTTGTTGCCGGTAACCACTCCGTCAGTCACCGCAGTCCAGGCCGTTCCGTTCCAGTACTGGACCTTGAAATCCACTATGCCGTATTGGCTGAAGGTCATGGCTTCGGTGGGCTCAGCGGGATTTGTGTAGTTATCCTGAAGCGTGAATACGTCGATCTCAT